>CAYMRT010000203.1:0-8935 GCA_964392885.1 uncultured Desulfobacterales bacterium
GTTGATGGTGATATGAGTACAAATGACACTGTTATTGCAATGGCAAATGGAGAGGCCAAAAACATAATGTTGGATGGTGAAGATGATGTCTCTGGTCAGTTAGAAAGTGCCGTGTATGAGATAATGAAAAGCCTCTCTGAACAGATTGTTATGGATGGAGAGGGGGCAACCAAGTGTGTTCAGGTTGTTGTTGCAGGAGCAAAAAGCGAAAAAGAGGCTGAATCTTGTGCCAGAGCCATTTCAAACTCGCCTCTTGTAAAGACGGCCTTTTTTGGCGAGGATCCCAACTGGGGAAGAATTATAGCTGCATGTGGCTATTCGGGAGCGAGATTTAATCAAGAAGACGTGAATATATTAATTGACAATGTCCAGATAGTTAAAAATGGAGTCTCATTAGGTCAGGAGGCAGAAGAAGCAGCAAAACAAAATATGAAAAAGAATAGATTTTCAGTAAAGATAGACCTTGGAGCTGGAGATTCCAGTTTTGAGATGCTCACTTGCGACTTATCTACTGAATATATTCATATTAATGCTGACTATCGCACCTAATAAGTAGATCTTCTTTTTACCTCCTTGAAAGTTATCATTCAAAGGATTAGACTTCTTTTATTTTAAGCACTTTTTTTAAAAAGGCTAATTTTTAGCTAAATTCAAGAATTTTGGCGTTTTTTATAGAAAATTTTTCTTTTTTTTAATTTTCTCGTTTTTTTTAGAAAAAACTTGTGCTTGGCTAAAAATATTTTTTTGACAGAATAAAGTTATGGAGTTATTGATGTTAGTGAATAACTGTTCATTCTAGGGAGAGGGGGCACTGCAATGATTGGCCCCATAAATGTTTCATGTAAAATCTTTAAAAAAGCAACTGGATGGTTAGGGAACTATGAAAAAACAAAGGGGAATTTTTAGTAGTAGGCCGAGGCTTATTTTTGTTCTTTTATTTGTTCTCTTGGCATTTGCTTCTTCTGTATGTATGGCAGAAATTGAACTGCCAATGGGGAAGCTTGAGATCAGGAGTAAAACAGAATACAGGGTTCAGTGGTCAAGGCCGCCAGATAAGTTTATGGTGCCAAATGACTCAAGCGATCAAGATTTTGAAGAGCAACTGGGGCTTACCTGGGATATGCCAGAAAAAGGGATTACCTTTAATTTTTTGGGGCGCTACAGAAAAGATCTAGACGGCACTCCTGAAGGCTCTATCTTCCAAGATTATATTGATGCCTGTGGTGATAATAGACAGCAATTTATGCTCTATTACGGATATCTTGAATTTAATGATGTGATTCCAAATTATAGCTTTAGGCTTGGTCGCCAATATGTATTTGGAGTAGATCAAAATATTCAGCTTGATGGTGCCTGGATTAGAGGAGACAGGCCTTTTGATATAGATTGGTTAAGTTTTGAGGTCTATGGAGGAATGCCATCTCAACCTTTTGCTAATTTGCAAAGAGATGGTTTAGGAGGCCTTAATTTAGAGTTCTATCCAATTAAACACTTAGTGCTCCATGCAGATGCTACCTTTTACAAAGAGAGTGCATGGACACTGTATGCTGATTGGCGTCCATATGAAAACCTAAGGATTGATGCCCATGGTGCCTTTATTAATGAACACGCCCGTTACGCCTTCTTAAATATTGTTGGAGATATTGAAAAGACAGGCACCACTATTGGATTTAAGTATTACAGAAACTTTGAAAATGAATACGAATCCGAATTTATTTTTGACTGGCAATCACCAGAAGGCGACCTAGGAGAAGACATAAAGAGGCTGTATCTCACTAGAGAGATGGCCTATAATCAATTTGATATATCTTTGAGCCAAGCGATTCCTACTCAAGAAGGACTTTCATTTTTTACAAGGCTTAGCATAAGAAAACTTGCCTCTAGCGATGATGAAGATCTTTACAGTACTGACTTTATTAGTTGGACCGCAGGCATAAATATAAATGAATGGCTACATCTTGAAGGTTTCCATTGTTCAATCGGCATAACTAAATGGTGGGAAAATAGAGATTACATCTATGAGGCAAATTCCATATCCTTTTTTGCCGATGTTCGTCAAGAGCTTTTTGATAGGTGGGAGATCTCAGGCGGATATTACTTTAAAACAGAAGATGTAAATAGCCTTATTGAAAATGAGGCTGCCAATCATTATTACGGTGCTGTTAGATACAGGCTTGATCACGAAAAGTGGGCTGAAATCAAATATGAATATGAAAGAGATGACTACTATAAGGAATATGGTATCAGCGACATAAACAGTCTTACTGCTACTGTTTATGTCAGGTTCTAAGACTTAAATCATAAGCAAGATGTCAGGGGATAAGGATATGAAAAGCAAAAAGATATTAATTTTAATAGCCAGTGTGTTTGCCTTGTTTGGGCTTTTAATATCAGGGTGTAAAAAGGAAGAGACGGCTTTAAAGTTTAATCATCAACTCCATGTAGTTGATAATGAGCTTGCTTGTTCAGATTGTCATTCTGCCACAAAAGATGGCGGAATGGACAATCCATCAATGGATAAGTGTTCTGAATGTCACGATATAGACTTAGATAATCCTTCAGATGATTGTCTCATGTGCCATTCATTAAAAAGTTCTCTAAATGATTATGCCGTTGAAGGTGCTGTTCCAGAAAAACCCAAAAGCTATAAAGACGTTACTTTTACACATGAGGTGCATGATGGAGTTGCGGAGTGTGATACTTGCCATGAAGGTTTAAACAAGTTGGAGAGCCTCTCCCAAATTAAATGGCCAGAAATGGGTACTTGTATGCAGTGTCATAACGGTGATGATGCTCCTAATGATTGTGAGACTTGTCATAAGGTTCTAAATAAAGAGACTCCACCTGAAAGTCATCATGGTGATTGGGCAATGCAGCATGGTCCAGCCAGTCGTACAGATAAATCTTGTGCCTACTGTCACGGTAAGGGGAAAAGGTTTTGCAATGATTGTCACCAAACTCAAAAACCAAAAGATCATATCTTTAATTGGAAGACAACTCAACACGGTCAGGATGCAACTCATGACAGAAGGCTTTGTGCGGTATGTCATCCGGCATCATATTGTTCCGATTGTCATAGGAGCCAGAAGCCTGTTTCTCATGCTAGAGGAGATTGGATGGCCTATACAAGGGAAAATGGTCATGCAGAGGCAGCAAAACACAACTTTAGAAGCTGCAATGTATGCCATACCACAGCAGAATGTAGAGAGTGTCATCAGAGTGTAATTTTAAGAAGATAATTGAATCTTTGGAAAATAACCCTCTGTTTTGAGGGGAGGGTTTAAAGGGGACTTTAAAGGTAAAATTTTTAGGAGGTTTTAGGAATGATACGTAAATCGGTGAAAGTCACCACTCTAGCTAGTGCCTTTTTATTCATGGCACTTGTACTTCCACAGATTGCCTTTTCTCATCCGGCAGTACAGCTTTTGGATAGAAATGGCAATCCAATTATTAACCAGCTCAACTCTTCTGATACTGTAGTAGCTGCAAATGGTTCAGTGTATAAGGCAGGTCCAGCTTATAGTCCTAAACAGACCTGTGGAAAGTGCCATGATTATCAGGCCATTACCAGGGCTTATCACTTCCGTGAAGGCGCTGGCCCAACTGGTGAGAATTTAAGCGATACATGGAGTGATGAGCATAACGATGGAACTCTATATAAATATTTGGCCAATGCCTATGGACACCTTTTAAGTTCTGGCCAGTATGGTGCGTGGTGACCTCCCTCTTACCGCCAGTTGGCGGCTAAGAGGCAGAGAGGAAGCGTTAAGGATCCTTTTAGCACAGAAGGTAAGAGATATTTCTTCGATCAGTCAACTGTAGATCAACTTGGAACTTGCTATTCTTGCCATCCAGGCGGTGGTCCTGCTGAAGGTATTGTTCAGGCAGATGGAACAGTTACTCCTTATGATGATCCATCGTTAACACCTGTTCACTCTTATGATAGAGATTTTTATACCTATAGTCCAAATGCTACCACCTTGGGTCTTTATGGCGGAAACACTATTGAGGAAACAGTAAGAAATAACGGTGAGCCATATCGCCATGATTGGACTAAAACTGGCGTTATGGAGGCAGACTGCCTTCTCTGCCATATGGATCCAGAGGCTAAGCAGACTTGGACTGCTGCTGATGGTTTAAAGGTTAAGACCTTTAGGCCAAGGCTTATGATTTTTGCTCAAAGACAAAATGGCCAAATTACCAAGATCTCTCTTGGTATGCCCTTAGCAACTGGTCTTCAGGCAGAATCTGTATTGAACTACACAGATCCAGCACAAAGATTTTCAAGACCTACTTCTTTATTTACCATGGCTCAGCTTCCTGCTGAGATTACTGGCGAAATGATGAAGATGTGGACAGATGGGCTCAAGCAGATTGAAGCAAGCGGCAAGAGTTTGCCATATGCCCTTTATGCACCTCCTCAAGTAGTTGCAAAGATTTGGGGGCCGCAGGGTATCAAGCCTGAATACTGTGCTAACCCAATGGGTCCTGCTGATGAGATGCAAAGGCTTCAAAATACAAACAATGAGATCAATCAGCTTTTTATGGGCTTTCTAGATTATCTCAAAGGCAAAGGGCTCTTACCATCAGATGCCACCATGTCTGATATGATGGCAATGTTTTTTAATGATTTTATATATGGATATAGAATAAAGATGGCCACAGGTAATTTTATGCCAATTCCTGTGCCTCTTAGAGCCTATGAGCCAGGAAAGTTTTATACCGATTGGGATAGTCCAGATGCATCTGTCAGAGACTATCTGAGGGCTCCTTTGATTGAAGGAGAAGGTATTCCTTATTCAGGTCGTGTTGGCTCTGGTTGGCAGGCAGCAATGTTTGCCATCGGGAGGGCTATGCAGGGTGATATGACTTATATGCGTCCTGATGGTAATCCTGATATCTCAAAGGTGTTTGAAGATATGATGGCTGGAAAGCTTCCGCCAACCATTGCAGAGGGTATTAAACATAACTATTTGCCAAACTTTTTCTATATGATGCCAACTGCTGTTCTAATGGGAGTTGATGTGAATGGGGATAATTACCCAATGACATACATTCAGATTGTGAGAAATGGCGACGATTGGCAGGCAAAGGCTTATTACAATGTAGCTGACCTTGGGGATGGCACAATCAATATTGATATATTTGGTGGCCGTGAAGACATAAATTCCTACAAGTGGGTAAAGATTTGTGGCCAGTGCCATGTGATGACTAAAGATCATGGCAATTCTGAATGGTCTCGTGCTCGTCTTTATAATTTAGGAATGCCGGCAGATTGGGTAAAAAATGGTCAATTTGTAAATTGGACAGATGATCCAGAAGCTCCTGGCTATGATGTTCATATGTCTTCTAAAAAAATGGGATGTGGTACCTGCCATTTAAGGGAAGTTGGCAACTTAGAAAATCTTCATAACTTCCTTAAAGGTACTGATACTGCCCACATGGTCAGAAATGACCTTGACAACAATCCAAGGCCAAAGACCTGTGAGTACTGTCATATAAACGGCGGTGATCCTGAAGCTCCAAATCCAACAACTGCGCACGAAGAAAAGTTTGGAGAAAATACTGGTCGTCATATGGCACTTATTGAGTGTGAGGTCTGTCACCAGCCATATAAACGTACTTGGCGTTTCCGCGCCTTTGATGACACACTTGGTTATTATGGAAACTTTGACAACCGTTTTGGCTTGAATGTACTTCCTGGTGGCGATGGTTCCATGATGGCTTTTCCACCTGAATATGCCCTATCTCCAGTTTATGGAACTTCACCAGGCTATGGTATCCCTCATTTTCATATGCTTTCTCAGCATATTGATGCTGATGGCTCTGGAAAGATCCAGCCTATGGATTTTGTAGCTCAGATGGTAGATTATTTCTGGATGGATGGCTCTGCAGATCCTGGCCTTATAGTAAATGGAATGCCAACCAATATGAAATTCGATTTTTGGAAATATTTTTATCAGCTAACCCTTAATGCCTATGGTGTAAGTTTTGATCCAAGATATGACAATGAGGTATATCCACCTCTTTACTGGGCAAATGTAAGAAATGGATATCCTCAAGTTACGATTGGCAATCCAATAACCATTCTTACTTGGGTAGATGTAAATCCACAGCCAGATCATGACATGAGCGATATCGCATATGGTGGAGCAAAAGTTCTCTATCTTAGAGAGATTAACTCTGCCATAAAGGCCTACTTTATGCCTACAAAGGTAGGTATGATCGATCCTCGAACCATGGCAATGATTGGTCCTAATGACCCTGAGTTTGCCAGAAATCCATATGTTGCCAAAGTAATATTGAAAGATAGCGGGTATGTAATTTTTGATCACACAGGTGATATGTATCCAGACCTATGGTGGCCAGAAGACGTAAGGGCAATGCAAGAGGCATTAAAGAAAGTGCTTAAGGCAGAAGGTGAAGCAGATCCAAAACCTGTCCTTTTTATGGCTGCACATTACTTCTCTGATTCCCATGGCATCCAGCCGGCAGAAAAGGCACTTGGTGCAAATAGCTGCTATGACTGTCATGGTGACTATACGAAAGATCCAGGTGCACATAGGATTACTGATAGGATCATTACTTTCTTGCCATGGGCACCTCCATGGTTTAATGAGGAAGGACGTATTTTAAAATATGATCCTGAAAATGTGCCAGAAGATGCTCCAATTTGGATGAAGAGGGCAGGCATGGTTATGAATAATCCTAATGGATACTTTGTAGTTGACGGAGAAGTTGCTTATATCAAGCCTATTCAGGCAAATGGTATGGCAGTTCTTGGTGCTAGGGCAGAGGAAGTCCTTCATCTTAGCAAGCATCATGCAGAAGAGCTCTTTTATATGGTTGCAGAAGGTAGCGTAAAGGGTGCAGAGATAGATGAGATCGATACTAGCAAGCTTACTGAGGCTGAAAAGAATATGGAATTTGTGCGTCAGGTTGTAACAAGCCCGTGGAATCAAAAACTCTATTTCTACATCCCAGAAGAACTCAAACATCATATTGCCGAGTGCGGTTTCCAACCAACTGCTGAAAAGATATACTTGTATAACCAAGGTATGGCTGAAGGATTTGTTGCCAAGATCGGATTTGCTGAAGAGGTTGGTTCTGAGCCAATGATTATTAAGCTTCCATACTTTGGTGCAAATCCAACTATAGTTACTATGGTGCCTGGCGATACTGCGTTTAGGCCTGATTCAAGTGCGGTAATTTTGAACCAAACAAGCGGATATGTGACTGTTAAGGTATATCATCCTGGTGAATTTGCCGCTGTTGATGCCCAGCTTCTTACATTTCCAAATGCTGAGCAGTGGGAGGCCTGGCTTAAGAAATAGAAAATGGCCTATCAAATGACTTAGAAAGCGGGGCAGCAGCCCCGCTTTTTTTATGAGTTAAGGTGCTTTTATAAGTTAGTTATTTTTTATAATTTTTCGTTTTTTCTAAAGAATTCCTCTGCTACATCTAGAGCTTCCTCCATAGAGGAAGACCTTTGAACCGCCATTGCTAGCCTGTTTCCAAAGGCATAATTTTTGGAAAAATAGTGTGTAAATTCCTTTAGACGTCCAAGACGTCTATCCTCAGGAAAAAGATTTTTTAAATAATCAACAAACTTAAAGAATATTTCTGGAAGATTTACTTTAATGGCCTTTCCAAGTTCTATTTCCTTAAATATCCAAGGTCTTATGGCAGCAGCCCTGCCAATCATTATTCCATCTGCCTTAGATTCATTTTGCGCCTTTTTAGCATCATCAATTGAAAAGATTCCACCGTTTATTATGTATGGAATATTAATTTCTCCAGCCAAACAAGAAACAAAACTCCATTTTGCAGGGCGGCAAAACGGCTCTTTTTCTAAGCGGGCATGAATATATATTGCGTCAATGCCTATATTTTCAAGAAACTGACAATTTGCTATGAATTTTTTAGGATTTAGCTCTTTCCCAATGCGTATTTTAGCAGTCACAGGAAGTTTAGTGTGCTTTTTTATCTCTTTGATAATTTCCTCAAGCCTCTTAAAATCTGAAGCAAGTCCTATTCCTCCACCTTTTTTTCTAACCTTTGGCGCTCCACAGCCAAGGTTTATGTCTATGGCGTCTGCTCCAAGCTCTTCAGCTTTATAAACCGCCTTTTTGACGTGATCTGCACGATAAATCAAAAATTGATAGCTTATTGGATGTTCTCTTTTGGTAATAATTAGATATGGTGATATCTTAGGATCTTCATTTTGTATTCGTGCTGCAGAGAGCATCTCTGTGCTTAAAAGCCCTACACCGCCAAAATCAAGGATAAGTTGCCTGAGGGCACTGTGGGTTAGGCCTGCCATTGGAGCAAGAAAGACAGGAGGAGATATATTAAGTGCCCCTATTTTTACAGAGCTACTTTTCATTTTTTATAAGTCCTTCAAGGATTTCTCGCTGTGCCTTTCTCTCCCTTCTTTTTCTTGGAACAAATATTTTTCTTCCATTAGGTGAAAGACCTGTGTAGTACATGGCCGTTGAGATTGTCCCTGGTGTCGGAGTGAAGTCTTGAAATTGTCTGATTTTAAGCCTGAGCTTTTTTATTTTTTTTGCCATGTTTTGGGTATGAGAAAGTGTGCAACCTGGATGAGAGGTCATGAGATAGGCAGAAATATTAATGGGCTTGTCATATTTCTTGCCTATCTCCAAACACATCTTTAAAAATTTCTTTAATATCTCAAACTTAGGTTTATGCATAAGATTAAGGACTTCGTTTTCCGTATGTTCTGGAGCAATCTTTAGCATCCCTGGAGTATGTTCTAGCAGTATTTTTTTTAAGAGAATGGGAGTTTTTAGTAGAAGCTCGATTCTGAGGCCAGATGAAATAAAAAGATGTTTTACTCCTTTTACGTTTTTTACTTGTTTTAAAAGACTGAGATAATGTTTCTCATTAAGAACTAGATTTTTGCAAGGCTCTG
>CAYMRT010000204.1:0-8761 GCA_964392885.1 uncultured Desulfobacterales bacterium
TGTCTTTTGTAAAGATATTCCTAAGATGGGAGTTAAAGTAAAGATGGGAAAGGTACTTGATGGCTTTTCCCAGCATATGAAAGATTATCCAGAATCCCACACGTTTGTGCTTGCTGAAGAAAAAGAGCCTACAAAGGAAGAAGTAGTAGAACACTTGAAAGAGACAGGTACAGAAATTTTAGTAAATTATCTTCCTGTTGGTTCAGAAGATGCTGTTCGTTTTTATGCAGAGTGTGCTTTAAGAGCTGGTGTTGGATTTGTAAATTGCATGCCTGTTTTTATAGCCTCAGATCCTTCTTGGGAAGCAAAATTCAGACAAGCTGGGCTTCCTATTGTCGGGGATGATATTAAGGCACAGCTTGGTGCAACTATTACCCACAGAACAATTGCAGATCTTTTTAAGAAAAGGGGTGTAAAAGTTGAACGCACTTATCAATTAAATACTGGTGGCAATACCGACTTTTTAAACATGTTAAATAGGGCAAGGTTGAAATCTAAAAAAGAGTCAAAGACTGAAGCTGTTCAGGCAGTTCTGCCAGAGAGAATGGATTGGGAAAATATTCATATTGGCCCTAGTGATTATGTGCCATGGCAAAAAGATAATAAGATCGCATTCATTAGAATGGAAGGGAAGCTCTTTGGTGATGTACCTATGAACCTTGAACTTAGACTCTCTGTTGAAGATTCTCCAAATTCTGCAGGAGTAGCTATAGATGCCATAAGATGTTGTAAATTGGCTATGGATAGAGGTGAGGCAGGTGTTGTTGAAGGGCCAAGTGCATTTTTTATGAAACATCCTCCTCGTCAGTATCCAGATGATGTGGCTTGGCGTATGACCGAGGATTTTATTAAAGGTGTTATTTATCAAGGCGGAGTGGTTCAAAACGGTTCTAAAGATATAATTGCTGCATAATAAGAGAAGAAAGATATGGCCAGAATAGATACAGTTGCAATTTTGGCCGCTGGAAGAGGAAGCAGACTTAATACAAGGGGCGTTCCAAAGCCCCTTGTCCCATTTTTAGGAATCCCTCTTTTAGAGCGTTCAATAAGAGGATTTTATCTTTGCGGCCTTAAAAATTTTATAATTGTGACTGGTTTTGAATCTGAAAAAGTCGAAGCCTTTGCAAAAGAGCTAGAAAAAAAGATAAAAGATATAACTATACATTGTATTAAAAATACAGATTGGCAAAGGGGAAATGGCACATCATTTCTCACTGCACTTAGAGTCGCTAAGAAAGATTTTATTCTCTCAATGTGCGATCATGTGTTTTCTGAAGATGTTATTAAAGTAGCTAAAAAGAGTAAGCCCCCAAAGGGAGGCTTAAGCCTTATAGTTGATACAAGGCTTAAAAATCCTGTAATTGATCCTCATGATGTAACAAAGGTACTTGTAAGAGCAGGTAATATAATTGAAATTGGGAAAGAGCTTAGTGCTTTTAACTGTTATGATACAGGTCTTTTTGTTTGCTCTAAAAGTGTTCAGGACTCAATTAAGCACAGTAAACTCCTAAATAAAGAGAGTATTAGTCTTAGTGAAATTGTATATTTTTTGAGTAGGCAAGATAGGGCAAGGGCTGTAGAAATAAACAAGGGTTTTTGGGCTGACCTTGATGACAAACGTGCATTTCAAAAGGCCAAAAAGAGGCTTTTTGTACTTTTAAGGAGTAAGCCTCATGATGGTCCTGTGTCACGTTTTTTAAATAGGCCTTTATCCATAAGACTCAGCAGTTATTTAGTAAATACTCCGGTAACTCCTAACCAGATTACTCTTATCAGTTTTTTTCTTGCAATTCTTGCTGCACTTTTTTTTACTCAAGACTCATATGTGTTATTTGCAACAGGTGGTCTTTTGGCACAACTAGCTAGTATTATTGATGGATGTGATGGCGAAATTGCACGTCTTAAATTTCAGCAATCAGAATATGGTGCCTGGCTTGATGCTGTTTTAGATCGCTATGCAGACGCCTTTTTAATTGCAGGTATTACTTGGCATGTGGCAAATTACAGACTTCTTGGAAATATAGGATGGCTTTTAGGTATCTTTGCCTTAATTGGTTCCTTTATAAATAGTTATACAGCAGATAAATACGATGGTTGGATGAGAAAACAAAAGCAAAATGTCAGGATTCGACTTGGAAGAGATGTAAGAATTTTCTTGGTATTTTTGTCAGGTGTTTTTTATAGACCTGTTGAACTACTTATAATGCTTGCAGGAATAATGCATACAGAAAATATAAGAAGGATGTGGAAGCTAAGAACTGCTGTTTCATAATAATGAAGTAGGCCTCATATGAGGCCTTTTTATTTGTAAAAATTGGGCACCCTGCTTTTCTAACTTGCCAGTCTTCTAACTATTCTTCTAACTATTTTTTATTTCCCCAACTTTATCTAAGTTATGTGAACAAGTTTAACTCACCATAAGTGTTCAAAAAAAACATTTTTATAGAAAGTGATCTTGCAGAGTTGATACCTTTTCAGGAGAGGAATCAAAAAAGGGGATTGAATTATATCAAATAAAAAGTTACTTTTATAGGTCTAATCTTTTCCAGACCATAAGTATCACTCTTGTTAATCAAACAATTATGAATGCTTTTAATTTAAAGGAATATATTAAAGAAAAAAAAGAAAAGGTAGATAGTGCTCTTAAGGCTTATTTACCTAAACCATTTGGTCCGGCAGGTAAGGTGGTTGAGGCTATTTGTTATAGTATTAATGCTGGTGGGAAAAGGGTTAGGCCAATTCTGCTTATGGCAGCTTGTGATGCTGTTGGAGGTGATCATAATAAGGTATTGCCTGCAGCTTGTGCTTTAGAATGTGTACATACTTACTCTTTAATTCACGATGATCTTCCTGCTATGGATGATGATGATCTTAGAAGAGGCAAACCAACATGCCATAAAGTTTATGGTGAAGCTATTGCAATACTGGCTGGTGATGGACTTTTGACTTATGCTTTTGAGTTAATGACTCATCCAGATTTGTTGGGAAATTGTGCCATTGACTCTGTTACCAAGGCAATAAATGTATTTGCAAAGGCTGCTGGAGTCGATGGTATGGTAGGTGGCCAAACGGCAGATATTCTGTTTGAAGGGAAAGAAGTTGATCCAGAGACACTTGCTTATATACATAGTCATAAAACAGGAGCTCTTATTAGAGCATCTGTAGAGATGGGGGCATTACTTGGAAGAGGAAGTGAGGAACAAATTAAAAAACTTATAGATTATGGCACCGCTCTTGGTTTAGCATTCCAAGTAATAGATGATCTGCTGGATGTGGTTGGTGATCAAGAAAAAATAGGCAAGCCTGTAGGGTCTGACTTAAAAAAACAAAAGGCCACATTTCCTGCTCTTTTTGGAATAGAAGAGACAAGAAAGAGAGCTAATGAATTAAAGGATCAGGCCCTAAATGCAATTGCTGATTTTGGCTCTGAGGCAGAGCCTCTTCGGGCTATTGCACGTTATGTTGTTGAAAGAGATAGGTAGTTAAAAGGAGTATAAAAATCTATGAGTTGTATTTTAGATAAGATAAATAGTCCAAAAGATTTGAAAGAACTTTCTATTAAAGATTTAAATAGACTTGCAGCAGATATTAGAAAAACAATTGTTACAACCGTTGCAGAAAAAGGTGGCCATTTGGCACCAAGCCTTGGTGTAGTTGAATTGACTCTTGCTCTTCATTACATATTTGATTCTCCTAAAGACAAGATTATATGGGATGTAGGTCATCAGGCTTATGCACATAAGCTTATCACTGGTAGAAGAGATCGCTTTTCGACACTAAGGCAACAAGGTGGAATTAGTGGTTTCCCGAAACGAGAAGAGAGTGAGCACGATATTCTTGATACAGGTCATAGCAGTACTTCAATTTCAGCTGCCTTAGGTATTACCACAGCTTTATCTCTTAAAAAGAAAGAAGGAAAGGTTGTAGCAGTTATAGGTGATGGATCTATGACTGCTGGTTTAGCCTTTGAAGCATTGAATAATGCCGGTCACTTGAGGAAAGACCTTATTGTTATACTAAATGATAATGAGATGTCAATTTCTCCTAATGTGGGTGCATTGTCATCGTTTTTGAGTAGGAAGCTTACAGGGCGGCTTGCCACCAAGCTTAAAAAAGAACTAGAAAGTTTTTTAAAGAGATCAGAGGTTGGAGAAAACATTTGGCAAGTATTGAAAAAAAGTGAAGATTCTTTAAAGAGCCTTTTGACTCCAGGAATGTTATTTGAGGCCCTTCAATTTGAATACATTGGTCCAATTCCAGGGCATCACCTTGAAACCCTTATTGAGACCCTTCAAAATGTTAAAAATATTCCAGGGCCTGTCTTAGTTCATGTGCTTACTAAAAAAGGCAAAGGATATGCCCCTGCCGAGGAACATCCGGATCTGTTTCATGGTCTCGGACCATTTGATATTGCTACAGGAAAGCCTAAAAAACCTCCTGTCCCTAAACCACCTTCATATACAGAAATTTTTGGACAAACAATTGTTAAGCTGGCTAAAGATGATCCTAATATTGTTGGAATTACAGCTGCCATGCCAGCAGGAACAGGCCTTAAGGCACTGCAAGAGGCTATCCCTGAAAGATTTTTTGATGTTGGCATTGCAGAGCAACACGCAGTAACCTTTGCGGCTGGACTTGCCCTTGAAGGTATGAAGCCAGTTGTAGCTATCTATTCGACATTTTTACAAAGAGCCTTTGATCAGATAATACATGATGTATGCCTGACCAACTTACCGGTAGTGTTTGCTTTAGATAGAGGAGGACTGGTTGGCGATGATGGCCCAACACATCACGGTGCATTTGACTTATCATATTTAAGAATGATTCCTAATATGGTTGTAATGGCTCCAAAGGATGAAAATGAACTTCAGCATATGCTTTATACTGCTGTAAAACAAAATTGTCCTGTTGCTGTTCGTTATCCAAGAGGAAGCGGAGTAGGAGTAAGTTTAGATTGGAAGCTTGAAGAACTCGAAATTGGCAAGGCGGAAGTATTAAAACATGGAGAAGACGTTGCTATAATTGCTATTGGTCATCATGTGCATACTGCACTTCTTGCATCAGAAGAGCTTGAACAACATGGAGTTAGGGCAACTGTAGTAAATGCTCGTTTTGTAAAGCCAATTGATGAAAGTTTAATAGAGAAACTTGCCAAAGATATTGGACGAATAGTTACTATTGAAGAAAATGCCCTTATAGGCGGTTTTGGTACAGCAGTTCTAGAGGTCATTGCAGATAAAAATCTTACATCTTATGTGCAAGTTAAAAGATTAGGGCTTCCTGACCGTTTTGTAGAGCATGGAAGCCAAGAAGCTCTTCGTAAAAAGGTTGGTCTTGATGTTGATTCTGTTATTAATGCTTGTAAAGAGCTTTTAAGTTCAATTGCAATTAACAGAGAGAAAAGTGCAAAAGTTCACTCTCTTCACGTTTAACGCCATTTTATGGAATAAGTTTAGAGAGGGTTACTTGGATAACAACTAATCCCAAAAGCTTGCACATATATATTACTTGTATATGAAAGTTTTTGCTCAAGATATATTTTTTTTAAGATATGTGGTTTTTATGCCCAGATAAATAAACTGGGAGATGGCTTTTTATAAATTTTCAAAATCTGTGCTGTTAAGATTTGGTTTTACACTTATTATTGATCTATAGATGTTTGCCTGGTTAAGTTTAATATTTGTTTTGCTAACGATATCGACTCTGAACATATTTCCTCTTAAAGGTAATTATATAGAATTCGTTTAAAATGGTCTTGTATAATTTCTCTAAATTCCTATCGGTTTGAGGGATTTTTGTTTTTATATGATTTATGTCTTTGATGGCAAGTACAATATGTCAACATTTTGACATATTGTGTCTTTTTTAGCACTCTGTATTTTTTTTGTTTAAAGAATTGCAAGAGAAAAATTTTACTTTTTATTCGTTTTGGTATATAATTTTTTTTATAAAAATATATTGCTGTCTTACAGTCAAGAAGGAGATATGATTTTATTTAGTGTTTTTAGCAGGTTATATGAGCAAAAAATTTTAATTTGATTAAAATTTTTTGCTTCTCTTGATGTGGCATGGTAATTGCTTTTACTTCTGTAAAGACAAAATAAAGAGGGAAGAAAAATGTTTTGTCTTAAAAATCCCAACAGGCGTACACAACCTGCAATTTGTAACAATTGTAAGAGAAAGTGTGAGAGAGCAGGTAAGCGGCAAAATAAAAATAAGTCATCTGTAAGAGCTAGAAATTAATTTAGCCGGGGAGTTCCTCCTCCCTTTAAATATTTATTTAATCTTTTTGTAATATTCTTACTGTTTCTTCTCCGCCAGAAAAACTTTCTTTCTCTGTTGGAAATTCCCCGGCTTCAACTTCCTTTTTAAAAGCAGAAAAGGCTTCTTTTATCATTGGGGCTAAATTTATATATTTTTTTACAAATTTAGGAGTAAACTTTTCAAAAAGCCCTATAAGGTCATTGGTGACAAGGACTTGTCCATCACATTTTGGTCCTGCTCCAATTCCAATGGTTGGAATATCAATTGATTCTGTTATTAAGCCAGCAAGTGCTGTTGGAACACATTCAAGCACAATTGCAAAGGCTCCTGCATCCCTTACAGCCAAAGCATCTTTGTATATTTTTTTAGCTTCTTCGATATCTTTTCCCTGAACCTTAAACCCTCCTAAACTTGATGCTGTCTGTGGTGTAAGACCAATATGTCCAACTACAGGTATGCCTGCTTTTACTATAGCATAAATGGTATCAGCAAAGTGGGCACCACCTTCAAGTTTTACTGCATCACAGCCTCCTTCTTTTAAAAAACGCCCTGCATTTTTTATTGCCTCTTCAATGCTTGCCTGATACGACATAAAAGGCATATCTCCAACTACTACCGCATTTTTAACAGCTCTACTAACAGCTTTAGCATGGTGTATCATTTCATCCATTGTTACAGGAACAGTAGAATTGTAACCCAATACCACCATCCCAAGAGAGTCACCTACTAAAATCATATCGATTCCTACTTCATCAATCATTTTTGCAAAATTGAAGTCGTAGGCAGTCAGCATTGTAATGCGTTGTCTTTGCTTTTTTTTGTTTTTTATATGAGCAGGGGTGAGCTTTGTCATAATGAAATGCTCCTTGATTATTGTAAAAATAAGAGGGTCCTGAAGAGGGCTATAAGCCGGGTTCTGTATTTCAGGGACTTCCCTGAAATGATGATCATTCATCTAGGATGTCAGTCACCTGACACCTCAAGCAACCTACCCGGAGGCTCAGGCGGGCCACCTTCAAGCGCCTCCCTATTTGGTCTTGCTCCAGGTGGGGTTTGCCAAGCCTACAGAGTCACCTCTGTAGCTGGTGAGCTCTTACCTCACCTTTTCACCCTTACCACGCTAAAAGCATGGCGGTCTGTTTTCTGTGGCACTTTCCCTAGGGTTTCCCCCGGTTCGTGTTACGAACCACCTTGCCCTGTGGAGCCCGGACTTTCCTCCTGCAAAAAGCAGGCGATCATCCACCCTCACTCAGGACTAACAAAATAATAGTGACTTAATTTATGCTTTCAAGGCATAAATTATCCTCTGACAAGAGGGACAATAAAGAATCCTTTCGTCTCTAAGTAGCTCGTTATACATCTGGGGAGGAATATTCATATTACATGCACTGCAAACCCCCTCATCAACTGCTGCAAGTACAAGTCCGGCTCTTTTTTCAGCTAAAAATCTATACTTAGCCAAAAGATCTGGCTTAACTTCCTTAACTACCTCATCACGTTCATTAGTAAGGTTTGAAATCTTATTATCAAACTCTTTTTTGGCCTGTTCAATCCTTTTTTCTTCAGCTTCTGCTTCTTTTTGCAGTCCTTCTATTTCTTTTGTCTTTTTTTCGATTTCAGCTTTTATGTTTTCAATTTCTTCTTCAAGCTGTAAGATTTCATCTTCCCGAGTTTTATTGGCCTTTTTAATCTCTTCTATTTCTTTTGATAGGGCTTGAAACTCTCGGTTTGTTTGCACCGCAGAAAGCTTCTGTTGGGATTTTTTAAGTCTTTCTAGCTCAAGTTCAAGCTCATCTTCAACTTCAGTCTTTCTAGTACGAAGATCAGCTAGTTTGTCCTTCATCTGGGCAATTTCTTCATTTTTAGCCTGAATGTTTTCAAGTAAAGCACTAAGTCTCTCAGGAAGCCTATTTTTCTCTTCTTCAAGCTTTCTAATTTCAAGATCAATACCTTGAAGCTTAATTAATATTGTTAGTTCTGGTCTCAATGTAAATCACCCCTTTAAATTATTATTTATCCAAAATTTTAAAGGAGGGGATTCATGCTCAAAAACTTTAATTTCTATATCCCACTCCTTTTCAATCTTTATTTTTTGTAGAAATTTAAATAGTTCCATAACAATAGGATGCTCGGTATGAAAATGTCCGGCGTCTATCACGAGTACATTGTTATCTACGGCTTTAAGGGCAACACTATGTTTGATTTCCCCTGTAATAAAGGCATCAATGTTTATCTCAAGTGCTTTGTCAAAAAGGCTTGAGCCAGATCCAGAACATACTGCCACTCTTTTTATTTTTTTATTTAGCTTTCCTGCATATAAAAGGTCATTTTTTGAAAGAGCTTTAGAGACATGCTTTAAAAAGTCAATTCCTGTTAAAATGTTAGGCAATGATCCAACTCTACCAAGACCTTGGCTTGGATCTATTTGGTTAGGCAAAAGGGGCTGTGTATTTTTTATATTGAGCAGTTCGCATAACTTATCATTTACTCCCCCTTT
>CAYMRT010000205.1:0-2465 GCA_964392885.1 uncultured Desulfobacterales bacterium
AAGGCGTTGACACAGAAAGCGTTGATAATCTCCCCGAGGGTTTTGCAGATCTCCAGCATAATACCAGCGCTGTAAACCACTTTCTCCTTTGGCATAGTCTTTACACTGAGTTGTGCGACCTTCACAGATGCAATCTACAGCCAATAGTTGAGCTAGGTGTACTTGACGAGCAGCGAGGTCCGGCAATTTGCCTTCAAAGTCTTTAGGAACCTGTCCTTGAAAAATGAAGCTATTTATGTGGCTTCGAGCTTGGCTTTGTAATTTGGCTAGTTTGTTTTTTAATTGTTCTCTTTGTTGTTTATTTTTCTTTTTACTAATCTGCCTTTTTAACTTTAGTATTTGTTCTCCTAATTGAACTAAAGTCTGATACGAATCTGTCTCAGCCCAGAATTCTTTTTTTAGACCCATGTTATACCCTCTGAATTGATACAATTACTAAAAACAAGAACTGCATCAGGTCCAATAATCCCGCTATCAAACTTTCTATATCCTCCTTTTGAAATTTCTTTTTGATTTATTAATTTTTGTATAATATGATAAAGTTTAGTTAAAACTTTTTTAGTAGGTCCTTTAAAGGGACTAGTATTTTTTCGTTGATATTCTACAAAAATTTTCAAAATTTCTTCATGCAAACCAATACCAATATATCCCTGATTAGGTAACAGAAATTTTCTGACTAAATATTTTTCTTTTAAAGAAATAATTTTCTCGTCATCTTCAAGGATAAAGCGGGCGATATCATAGTAATAAAGCCATAAAAATTCCTCTATATTAATAACAAGAATACTTTTACTTTTTGGAGAAGGGTCAATCCAAGAATTTCTAAAAGGGCGATCAAGAACATATAAAATGGAAACGAAACGGCTAATTTGATATAATCTACCATCATCGTCCTGAACATATGCTATATTATTGACCTGATTTTTAGCATGATCTAATACATTCCGAGAAATTCTTTCTCTCCCTTTTGTTTCGATTACAAACCATTGATTTGCTAAACGATTAAGCCCTATTAGATCTCCCCGCTTTCTTCCCCTCCTTAGACCTACAAGTCCTCTATTAATAGCAATATCTAAATGGAGCAACCATGGAATACTGTGAATTTCTCGTGCTGTTACTCCGGTTATGATTGTAGCAAGTACATAACTTGCTTGTGCTTTTTCTGATGAATCAAGAGAATTATATAACTCAGCTAAGTGCAATTTACCGTCTGCATCAACTTCTAACAAAGAATTGATCCATATGAAACGACCAATATACCATCCTAAGCTTCTCACCGTTACAGGATATAAAAGAGGTCTCCATATTCTTGGAACATCATTAGGATAAACAAAAAACCAAATAGTTCTTCCTGTAGTAAGGAAAGCATGAAATAATGTGTGTTTAGAAATTGAAATCTCTTCTCTTGGACAACAAAAACAATTTAAAAAAGATGAAATATCATCATAACTGCTATAAAAATATTTCATTTGGTTTTTCCTTTATAAGATTTTAACATTTTTACAATTTCATTCTTCTCAAATGAAGAAGCTTTTGAAAAATTTATTTTACCTTGTATAGCCAAAATCCTTTTCCATATCTGTTCATTAATAACTATTTCCCAAACTTTTTCAACCCACTTTGTTGAAGCCAACCACACCCATCCCCGCACTTCCCATGTATCATCTTGTCGATACGCCCAACTGATAGATATCTTACTTCGTATCCTAGGCTTTAAAGAGCCAAAAATTTCTAACTTAGATTCATCATTATTGTATTGATGGAAACGCCATTCGTTTTTCAAGACAGGAGAAATGGGAATTACATTATATTGGTGTGCTAACCTTTCAATTTCTTGTCTAATTTGTTGCGAAGTATTCAATCCTTTAATGTTAGTCCACCAACTGTTAAAAGATGGAAATTGATATTTAAAAAACCCAAATTGCCTTAAATCAGGCAAGCCATCGGACTTTTTATCTCCCAATAAATCGTCCCACGGCCATTTTTTTGCTAACTCTGTAATCTCCTCACGCGAAGCCACTCTCTTTTGGCGAGCCTCATCATCAGGTTCGACAATCTCAAACACTCCATACCCCAACTGGGGTTTGGTCCCCAGACTGCCCCACTCTTCCAAGAATAGAAACAAGGACGCCAGCAGCGAAAGTGTCTTCTCGGCTCCATCCAGGCGCAATGTGAACCTCCCCATTCTTCCTGGTGGCAAAAACCAACCTCGAGTACGATCTGGGGGGCGGATGTTTAAGGGGCTTGTCGAAGGCCAAACAGGGTGAGTGGTGTCCTCCACAATCTCCAACCGAAACCGTCGTCGCCATCCTGTGGTGCCGAAAACCTTGCAGGCGTCGCAGATGCCTGCTTCGTCCAGCGCATTCCACCAGTCCTTTCCTTTGGCACGGGATTCTTCATACCTTTTCAAACTCTTGCCGCTTAACTCGCACGTGTGCTCTGTCGGGTCACACGCGCTGCCCCCC
>CAYMRT010000206.1:0-2772 GCA_964392885.1 uncultured Desulfobacterales bacterium
GCAAAGAAAACTTCCTTCAAGCTCTATAATACGATTAATAATACCACTTAAACCCGTTATAGTAGCTATAGTTGAATTCGGATTTTTATTCGTTATGTGGCCCTTAATCATTACAGGAGGAACAATTGGACTAATTAAATCAACAGCTCCTGAAAGGGCTGAGTCAATTAGCTTACTGTCAATACCGCCTATTGAAAAAACTTCAATAAATCTAGCCTTGCTCCACTGACCCAAAAGATCAAAGGCAAGCGAAGATTTTCCTGAACCCGACACGCCACTAATAAGAGTTATCTTATTTAATGGAATAGAAACATCTATTTCTTTAAGATTGTGGAGTCTTGCACCCTTTATTTGAATTTTTTGGGACATAAAATTCTCTTTTTCTATATCCTAGCTTTACCTGCCGATAATATAAATAACAATGGAATAATTAAGTCCGCAAGGAGGCTGGACATGCTATCAATCTTAAGAATTAGGGAAAGCAAACATCAGTGTTTTAAAAATCTTTTAGCTCATCATCTATCACCTCTTCATATATGTTCATCCTTGATAGTAACAGCTTATAAAACAAAAAGGCACCGAATAAGGTGCCTTTTATTAGGTATAGTTAGAGGATATGACTGGATATATAAACTATTGATTGTACATTAAAAGATCATTGCAAGACTTTGTTGAGCTGTAATTGCAAGGTTTGCAAGCCTTTCAGGAAGTATGCCTAAATACAAAACCCCTAAAGCCGTAACCACCAAAGCTATGACAGTTGGAACAGCAACTGGCCCCCGTACTATTTCTCTAACAGGATCTTTCATGTACATCATATACATAACCCTTAGATAATAGTAGGCTCCAATTACACTTGTAAGCACACCAAGAGCAGCAAGCAAAAAATAGCCCTCCTTAATGGCAGCTGAAAACACATAAAATTTTGCAATGAAACCTGCTGTTGGAGGTAAACCTGCCATTGCCACTAAAAAAAGACTTAATAAAAAGGCCATGCTTGGATATTTATATCCAATACCCCTATAATCTTCCAAGGTTTGGGCATTTCTTTCCCGGCCATCAATTATATAAATTACTCCAAAGGCACCTAAATTCATTAAGGTATATGAAAATAAGTAAAAAAGTACACCCATTCTACCTTCAGCATTTGCAGCAATTATACCTAATGCCATATATCCAGCATGTGCGATAGATGAATATGCCAACATTCTCTTTATATTTTTTTGTGATACTGCAATTAGATTTCCAATAAACATGGTTAAGAGTGATAACCACCAAATTAAAGGTTTCCAATACACAGAAAGAGCAGAGAGATTGACAGTGTTATAAAAATCTGGCTGACCATTTTCACTTAGAATTGGAGTAAAAGTTACAAAAAGTACCTTAATGAAAATTCCAAATGCTGCGGCCTTTACTGCAGTTGCCATAAAGCCTGTTACTACCGATGGTGCTCCTTCATATACATCTGGAGTCCACATATGAAATGGCACCATTGCCATTTTAAAGAAAAGACCTGCCATTAGCATGGCAAATGCCAACAAGATAACAGGACTTTCATAAAGACCATCTGAAATAGCCTGTGCAATCTTAGTAATATTAATAGTACCTGTTACGCCATAAATTATTGCGACCCCAAAAAGAAAAATAGCAGATCCGAAACTCCCAAGGAGGAAATATTTTAAAGCACCTTCTTGACTGTGAGGACTATCCTTTAAAAAAGCTGCAAGTGCATAAACTGCAAGAGACATTACTTCTAAAGTAATAAACATCATAAGTAAATCTACTGATTGAACAAGACCAACAGCTCCAGCCACTGCAAAAACCAACAAGATGTAATACTCACCCTTCATTACGTTGTTATTTTGAAGATAGCCAATACTCATAAGAGCAGCCAAAAGGCCAGAACAGACCATAATTACAGATATGAAAATGCTGAACTTGTCTGCAGAAAAAACCCCCATAAAAACAGTATCGTGTAGATTCCACTCTCTATTAGTCATATGACCAATAGTAGCTAAAAATATAAAAACAGTAAGCCATCCTAACCAACGGCTCCTTACAGACTCTTCCTTTTTTTGTAAAAAAATATCTACAAAGATCAAGGCAAGCCCAGCCAAAATTAATATTAACTGGCCACCACAGACCTGCCAAAGATGACTCATATCAAATGCGTAATAGATTCCATTCATGCCTCTACTCCTTGGCTAGTGCAACTGTCATATCCTTTGGCTCTAAGAAATTTTGAGCCATGTGACTAGAACTTTTTTGTGGTATCTCCACCTTGACCTGTGCAATAAAGTGATCAACAGATACATGCATCTTTTTCAAAAAGAAATTTGGGAAAAGACCTATCCAAAAAATTAATACTAAAAGTGGAAGCATATATACTATCTCTCTAAGATTCATGTCTTTAAGTTTTAAGTTTTTAGGATTTGTTACTTCTCCGTAAAACACCCTTTGAACCATCCAAAGCATATATACGGCCCCTAATATCACACCTGTTGCCGCAAGAACCGCTGCCAGCTTATTTACTTTGAATGCACCAAGCAGAATCAAAAACTCACCAATAAAGGAGTTCGTGGCAGGAAAACCCAGTGACGACAGAGAGAATATAGTTAAAAACGTTACAAAAACAGGCAGATTATAGGCCAGACCACTATGGTCTTTAATCTCACGACTATGAGTACGTTCATAGATCATACCAATCATAAGGAACAGAGCACCAGTCGTAATACCATGATTCACCATCTGAATAATAGCGCCTTCAACACC
>CAYMRT010000207.1:0-16298 GCA_964392885.1 uncultured Desulfobacterales bacterium
GGCCAGATGCTTGAAAACCTTCTTCATGAACTCAGAAATCCTATAACTTCTATAGGTGGGATTGTAAGGTTACTCCAAAAAAAGGAAGAAGATGAAAAAAAGAGGATTTTTCTTGATTCAGTTGTGAAAGAAGTTGAAAAGATTGAAAATACTCTAAATAAAGTGGCAGAACTCCACAATATAGGGCCTTTAAATAAAGAGTATTTTGATCTTATCTCTCTTCTTGATGTAACTGCTGCTCTGATACAGGCTGAATTAGAGGAAGTTGGCATAGTTCTGTATAAGAATTATCCGAAAGATTCGATACAAGTGGTTGGAGATAGAGAAAAACTACAAGAAGCAATACTTTGTATTATTAAAAATTCAATAGAGGCAATGCCTGATGGTGGAATTATGGTAATAAGCGTTTCAAAAAAGGGGGCTGATGTTGAACTAAGAATATCTGATAGCGGTCTTGGCATTGCCAGAGGTCATTTTAAAAAAGTTCAAAGTCCTTTTTTTACAACAAAATTTAATGCATTGGGCCTAGGTCTTTCTAAGGCAAAAAAGATTGTAGAGCTTCATAAAGGAGTCCTTAGCCTAACTTCAAATAGAATCGGAGGCACTACCTGTATAATTTCCTTGCCGAGAATTATTAATTCCTAAGAAAAGTGCAAAGGAGCTTTTTGAATCATGGAGAAAAGGTTTTTAGTGGATACTCATGCTCACTTAGATATGATAAGTAAGAATGAAGATCAATTAGCCTCTGTTATTCAAAGGGCTTCTGAACATGGTGTTAAGGCCATAATTACGGTAGCAATTGATGAAAGTAGTACATTTAAGGCCCTTAATATAGCTAAAAGATTTCCCTCTTGTTTTTCAACCGTTGGACTACATCCTAATGATGCCCAAAAATATTCCCCTAACATATTAGAAAAGTTTGAGAATTTAGCTTTAAATAACAAAGAAATTGTAGCTGTTGGGGAAATTGGTCTTGATTTTTATAGAGATTATACCCCTCGAAAAAAACAATATGAGGCTTTTTGTGCACAACTTGAAATTGCCTCAAGGCTTGGCTTGCCAGTTATTATTCATGCGAGGGATGCGTTAAAAGTATGTATATCTATAATTAAAGATTTTATAATGAAAAATGAATTAAAGGGAGTTTTTCATTGTTTTTCTGGCGATAAAAATATGGCTCAAAAAGTGTTAGATCTTGGTTTCTATATTTCCTTTACAGGAGTTCTTACTTTTCCTAAAGCAGATGGATTAAGAAAGGTAGCTAGTTATATTCCAATCGAACATATTCTTATTGAAACAGATTGCCCCTTTTTAAGTCCTGTGCCTTTTAGAGGAAAGCCAAATGAACCAGCAAGGGTATATTATGTAGCTGATGTGCTTGCAAAGATAAAACATCTTTCTTTAGATGAGGTGGCAGAATGCACCACAAAAAGTGCAAAAGACCTTTTCAAACTTCCTATCCATTAGTTTTGGCATCAAAATCTCCTAGACGTTTCGAATTGTTAAAAGGTCTTGGCCTTACATTTTCCGTAGAAGAGGCAGATATTGAAGAGTTAGATCAAAGTGCAGGTTTGGAACCTGCTCAAATGGTTGTTGAAAATGCAAAACTAAAGGCTTTTTTTACTGCCCAAAAATTTCCTAATCATTTTGTTATTGGTGCAGATACCTGTGTTTACATAGATGGCCAAATCTTAGGCAAGCCTAAAAGTATGGAAGAGGCCTTTAATATGCTTAAGCTTCTTTCAGGTAAGTGGCATAACGTTTTTACTGGTTTTTGCGTGTGTTGCAAAGAGAAGGATATTATTAGGGTTAAAGTAGTTGATACAAAGGTGTTACTGTATGCCTTTAATGAAGATATAATTAGAGCTTATTGTGCAACAGAGGAACCATACGATAAAGCAGGGGCTTATGCAGTTCAGGCTGTTGGAGGTTTTATGATAAGAAAAATAAATGGATCTTATACTAATGTTGTTGGACTTCCTATATCTGAACTGCTAGATGTACTTTTAGATTTAAGGGTTATAAAACCATGTGTGAAAGATTAGAAGAGGTTAAAAAAAGAATGCAGGCTGCTGCTTTAAAAGCAGGCAGAGATCCTTCTAGTATAAAGATAGTTGCTGTAAGCAAAAAAAAGCCCTCTTTTCAAATACAAGAATTGTATGATTGTGGACAAAAAATTTTTGGAGAAAATTATGTTCAAGAAGCTGTTGAAAAGATAAAAAGCCTTTCGGCATTAAATGATGTGGAATGGCATTTTATAGGGCATCTCCAAAGGAATAAGGCAAAGTTGGCTGTTGATTATTTTCACTGGATTGAGGGTGTTGATAGTTTGCGCCTTGCAAAAACTATTAACAAGTATGCTATTAAGGCTAAAAAAAGAATAAGCTGTTTAATACAAGTAAATATAGGAAGAGAAGAGAGTAAGTCTGGAGTCTTTGAAGAAGATCTACCAGAGTTAGTTAGAGCTTTTAGCGAGTTTACTGCACTAGAACTCAAAGGATTTATGACAATCCATCCTCGCTCTGATGATGTCGAAGAATCTAGATATTGGTTTAAAAAGATGAGAAAGCTTCTGGAAACATATCAAAAGGAATATCCATTTTTAAAAGAGCTGTCTATGGGGATGTCAAGAGATTTTGAAATTGCTATTCAAGAAGGTGCAACTATAGTGAGGATAGGTACAGCGCTTTTTGGGCCAAGGGATTAGGATAGGAGGCAAATATATCATGTATAAGGTTTTTATTAAAACTCATTTTTCTTCTGCACATTATTTAAGAAATTATCCAGGCAATTGTGAACATCTTCATGGGCACAATTGGGATGTGGTGATTACTGTAAAAGCTAAGAAGTTAAATGAAATAGATGTTGCCATTGATTTTAGAGACCTTAAAGAGATTGCGGCGAAGATTATGAAGGAGCTTGATCATAAGAACTTAAATGAATTATCGCAGTTTAATGAGATTAATCCATCTTCAGAAAGATTAGCTGAGTATATTTATAATAGGTTAAAAGAGGAGTTAAGAAGTTTTAATAACATTTCACCTGATTCGGTAGAAGTAAGAGAGACCCCTTCTGCTGGGATTATTTATTGTGAGGATTAAAGATTCTCTTAAGACTTTAAAGGTTAATGAAGTTTTCATAAGCATTCAAGGAGAGGGAAATTTTGCAGGCTTTCCATGTTTTTTTATACGGCTTTCGGGTTGCAATTTAAGATGTACTTATTGCGATACGAGGTATGCTTATAATCATGGTAGGGTTTATACTATATCAGATCTTATTGACAAATGGTCTGAAAGCCGCCTCCAACTTGTAGAGATTACTGGTGGAGAGCCGCTTCTTCAAAGAAATGTTTTATTTCTTATGGATTTTTTTTTGGCGAAAGAATGCATCTGTTTAATTGAGACAAACGGGAGCATTTCTTTAAAAGCTATATCTAATAAGATTATAAAAATCGTTGATTGGAAAACTCCTGGAAGTGGCTTTCATAAAAGTTTTAATATGGAGAACCTACGTTATATTTCTCGCAACGACCAGATAAAATTTGTCATCACTTCAAAAAACGATTATTTATGGGCGCGGCAGCAGGTATTGACTATGGGGCTTTCAAATTTGTGTACGGTAATTTTTTCTCCTGCGTATGGTCTGATAGAGCCAGTAGAGCTTGCAGATTGGATTTTGAAAGACAAATTAAATGTGAAATTTCAATTACAACTTCATAAGATACTCTGGGGAGATAGGCCAGGTGTATAATTGAATGTTAAAAAAAAGTTAAAAGGCGTTGACATGTTGAAATAAATAAGGTAAAAGCTATTTCCAAAATAAATGAATGAAGCTTCATTTTTTTTCTTGTTTAAAAATTAGGCTAATAAGCCTTCGGGGGTAGGAGAGCTTATGATAACGATAGACCTTTCTATACTTGCAGAAATCATTTCAGTTCTCATCCTTATTGTCCTTTTGAATTCGATGCTTTATGAACCTATAAAACGAGTCCTGAAAGAGCGTCAGGAAAAGATGGATGCTGTAGAGGCAGAGGCTGCACGTTTTGAAGATAGAATTAAAAGTTTAATTGCTGATTATGAGGCAAAGCTTCAAGATGCCCGTAAAAAGGGCAAAGAAGAGTTTGAGAAATTGAGAGCTGAAGCTAGGGAAGAAGAGAAGAAGCTTCTTGAAGAAAGTACCAAGGAGGCTGAGGCTAAAAGGCAAGAACTTATGGGGCAGCTTACAGCCCAGATTGATGCAGCCAAAAAAGAGCTTCAGGCTAAGGCCGAATCCTTTGCAGTTGAAATTGCTCAAAAGTTGCTTGGGAGGGCTGTTTAATGTTTAATAAAAACATATTATTTGTTATTAGTTTGAGTTTGTTGGCAGTGTTATATCTTTCTGCACCGCTTTTAGCCACAGAGGAGGCGGTGCATGGTCATGCTGCTGTAGCATCTGAAGCTGCGCATGGAGGTGAGGCTGCATCTTCTGCTCATGGGGGGCATGGTGGTGCAGCTCATGGCGGTCATCATGGGTTGACTCATGGGCAGGTTATGAATTTTGTGTGGCACTGCTTAAATTTTGCTCTTCTTTTGGTCATCTTATTCAAATTTTTGCGGAAGCCAATTGTTGATAGTGTAAAGGGGCGTCAAGAGTCTATAGCAAAGGCTTTTGAAGAGCTTGAGAATAAAAAAGTTGAAGCTGAAAAGCGTTATAAGGAATATGAGAAGAAGCTGTCTGGAATGGATGAGGAGGCAAAGAAGATCCTTGAGAATTTTGTGCAGCAGGGGCAGAAGGAGCGTGATGAGATTATAGAGCAAGCAAAGGCTGCTGCAGAGCGTATTAAGGCTCAGGCGGAATTTTATGTGCAGCAAGAGCTTGCAAAAGCAAAGGCAGAGCTTCAGAAAGAGGTGGCAGAGACAGCCGTAAAGATGGCTGAAGAAATAATAAGGAAAAATCTGACTGAGCAAGATCAATCTAAGCTCATCAGTGAATACCTTGAAAGGGTGGTGCAGAAAAATTGATTAGCACAGTATTAGCAAGAAGGTATGCAAAGGCGCTCTTTGCCGCAGGCAAAGAGGAGGATAAGTTGCAGGCCTTTAATGAGACCCTTCAGGAGATAAGGTCATTTCTAAGGGCTAATTCTGATATCGAAGCCGCCCTGGAGAGTCCTGTTATAGGCCTGGATGTAAAGCAGGAAATTGTAGAGGAACTTATTAAGGCGGCTAAGATTGATAAGACCATGGCCAACTTCTTAAGGATCTTGGTCCAAAACAATAGGATCCATTATATTGGTCTAATTGCAGATGCCTATCAAGAGTTGATGGATGAAGAGATGGGCGTTGTGAGGGCCAAGGTCATTACTGCCGTACCTCTGTCTAAGGATCTTAAGTCTAAAATGGAAAAGGTATTTTCAGAGGTGACGGGTAAGAAGGTTGTGCTTGTTGCCCAAGAGGATCCAAGCATTATAGGCGGCGTTATAGCCCATGTGGGCGACATGGTCTGGGATGGTAGTATAAAAAGCCAGCTTCAAGGCTTTAAAGAATCCATAGGAAGGGGTGAAATAGGATAATGGCACAGATAAACGCATCCGAAATTAGCGATATAATAAAGAAGAAGATAGAAGAGTTTGAGAAGACTGTCGATTTGGCAGAAACTGGTACAGTCTTGTCTGTTGGTGACAACGTCGCCCGTGTTTATGGCGTTCGGAATTGTATGGCCATGGAGCTCTTGGAATTTCCGGGTGGTATAATGGGTATTGCACTCAACCTGGAACAAGACAATGTCGGTGTCGCTATTATGGGTGACGTTACTGGCATTAAAGAGGGTGATCCTGTAAAGCGTACTGGTAAGATCGCCCAGGTTCCTGTCGGTGAGTGTATGCTCGGTAGAGTTGTTGATGCGTTGGGTAATCCTATAGACGGTAAGGGCCCAATAAATGCTACCGAGTTTAGAAGAATTGAGATGAAGGCACCTGGTGTTATTGATAGAAAGCCAGTTCATGAGCCTTGTTATACTGGGCTAAAGGCTATTGATGCTATGACTCCAGTTGGCCGTGGGCAGCGTGAATTAATTATTGGTGACCGTCAGATTGGTAAGACGGCTATTGGAGTTGATGCGATAATTGCTCAAAAGAATACAGACGTATATTGTATTTATAATGCTGTTGGTCAGAAGCAGGCTACAGTGGCTTTGGTTGTTGAGGCTTTGAGAAAGGCTGGTGCAATGGAATATACCACGGTTGTAGCCAGTAGTGCTAGTGAACCTGCTTCTCTCCAGTATTTGTCTGCTTTTGCAGCTACTGCAATGGGTGAATACTTTAGGGATAATGGTAAGCATGCGTTGATCATATATGATGACTTGTCAAAGCAGGCGGTGGCATACCGTGAGTTGTCATTGCTTCTCAGGCGTCCGCCAGGACGTGAGGCTTATCCTGGGGATATTTTTTATAATCACTCAAGGCTTCTTGAGCGTTCGGCCAAGCTAAATGATGAGCTTGGTGCTGGTAGTTTGACTGCGCTTCCAATTATTGAAACCCAACAGGGTGACGTTTCTGCATATATTCCAACTAACGTTATTTCAATTACGGATGGTCAGGTTTATCTAGAGCCATCATTGTTTTTTGCTGGTATCCGTCCAGCAGTTAACGTTGGTTTGTCAGTTTCTAGGGTTGGTGGTGCAGCTCAAGTAAAGGCAATGAAGCAGGTTGCTGGAACCTTGCGTCTTGACCTTGCTCAGTATAGGGAACTTGCAGCATTTGCACAGTTTGGTAGCGATCTTGATGAGGCTACTCAGAAGCAGCTAAGACGTGGTGAGCGCTTGGTTGAACTTCTTAAACAGCCACAATATCAGCCACTTCCAATGGAAAAGCAGGTGCTTGCCCTATTTGCAGGTACAAAAGGTTTATTAGATGAATTGCCAGTTGCTGCTATACAAGACTTTGAGAAAGAATTGTATGATTTTGTAGAGCAGAAATATCCTCAGATATACGAAGAGCTGAGGGAAAAGCAAGAGATTAGTGACGCTTTAGATAAAAAGATGAGGGATGCAATCACTGAATGTATTTCCCAGTTTAAAAGCGCACGGAACCTATAATGCCAGGGGGCGAGGATAAATGGCATCCTTAAAAGATATAAAACTTAAAATTACTGGTATAAAGAAGACGGAACAGATTACAAAGGCCATGAATATGGTGGCCGCTGCTAAGTTCCGTGGTGCCCAAGAGAGGATGGAGGAGTTTCGCCCTTATGCTGGTAAGTTTGCAACAGTAATGGGGCAGTTGTCTGAAACCGCTAATCCTAATGCCTTTCCTTTGATGGAGCAAAGAGACGTTAAAAAGAGTCTGCTTATAGTTATTACTTCAGATAGAGGACTCTGTGGTGCTTTTAATGCCAATATAATTAATGCTGCTGAAAAATTTTTAGAGCAGAAAAAGGGCGAAGGTGTTGAGGTAGCTGTTGGTTGTATTGGTAGGAAGGGGCATCAGTATTTTAGTAAAACCGATATAGAGCTTCCTATTGAAATTACAGATTGTATGGCAAGTGTCCAGATGGTTGATGCCCGAAAGGCAGGCCAGGAATGTATAAGGCTCTTTTTGGATGGAAAGGTTGATGAGGTACACTTTATTTATGGGCGGTTTGTAAATGTTGTTACTCAAAAACCTACGCTTAAAAAACTTCTTCCAATTAGTGCGGCTGGGCTTGGTGAAGATCAGGAAAAAGAAGAAAAAGGTCCAAAAGCAACCTATATTTATGAGCCAGATCCAGATGAGATATTAAATTTACTCATGCCTATGTATGTAAATGTTCAGATTATGGCTGCCATGTTAGAAACTGTGGCTAGCGAGCAGGCAGCTAGAATGACAGCTATGGATAATGCTACAAGGGCATGTTCAGATATGATTCATGAGTTAACGCTGGCGTATAATAAGGCACGTCAGGCCTCCATCACCGCTGAGTTAATGGATATTGTTGGTGGTGCAGAGGCTCTTAAGGGATAATAAAAAGTTTGGGTAAACAACCGTGTGGGAGGTAGGAACAAATGGCAGATAATATAGGAAAAATAGTACAGGTTATCGGGCCGGTTGTGGACGTTGAGTTTGAACCGGGAAAGTTACCGGCAATATTAAATGGATTATTGGTTTCAAACCCGGCCATTAGTGACGAACCTGACAATTTGTACATTGAGGTAGCACAGCACCTTGGTGATAATATATGTAGATGTATCGCCATGGACACCACAGACGGCTTGGTCCGTGGGATGGAAGTAAAGGATACTGGAGCACCTATTAAGATACCTGTAGGAGAGCCTACTTTAGGTAGGATCATGAACGTGGTTGGTTGGCCTGTTGATGGTAAGGGTCCTATCAAGTCAGATACTTATTATCCTATTCATAGGAAGGCTCCAGAGTTCGTAGAGCAAGATACTACAGTTAAGGTTCTCGAAACAGGAATTAAGGTTATTGATCTTTTGGTACCATTCCCTCGTGGTGGTAAAATGGGGCTGTTTGGAGGTGCTGGTTGTGGTAAGACCGTTATTATGATGGAGATGGTTCACAATATTGCTATGCAGCATGGAGGTATCTCCGTCTTCTGTGGTGCTGGTGAGAGGACCCGTGAAGGAAACGACCTATATCTTGAAATGAAAGAATCTGGAGTTTTGCCAAAAGCAGCTCTTATCTATGGGCAGATGACAGAGCCTCCTGGAGCTCGTGCAAGGATTGGTCTTACTGGTCTTACAGCTGCTGAATATTTCCGTGATGAACAAGGTCAGGACGTGCTTTTCTTCATAGATAATATTTTCCGTTTTACTCAGGCAGGTTCAGAGGTATCTGCGCTATTAGGTCGTATCCCATCTGCTGTTGGTTACCAACCAACACTAGCAACAGACCTTGGTGCGTTGCAGGAGCGTATTACTTCTACCACTAAAGGTTCAATTACAGCTGTTGAATGTGTTTATGTTCCTGCTGATGACTTAACAGACCCAGCACCAGCAACTACTTTTGCTCACTTAGATGGTACTGTTGTTCTTTCACGTCAGATTGCAGAGCTTGGAATTTATCCTGCAGTTGACCCTCTTGATTCTACATCTCGTATTCTTGATCCAAATGTTTTAGGTGAAGAACATTATAAGACTGCTCGTGAAGTTCAGCAGACTCTCCAAAAGTATAAAGACTTGCAGGATATTATTGCAATTTTAGGTATGGATGAATTATCTGATGAGGATAAAATTACAGTTCAAAGAGCTAGAAAGATCCAGCGTTTTCTGTCTCAGCCATTCCACGTAGCTGAGACTTTTACCGGTATGCCAGGTAAGTATGTAAAGGTTGAAGATACGGTGAGAGGATTTAGGGAAATTTTAGATGGTAAGCATGATGATCTCCCTGAGCAGGCCTTTTATATGGTAGGTACCATTGAAGAGGCTGTAGAAAAGGCACAAAAGTCATAAAATAAGGTGATACCATGGCTAATAAATTAAATCTTGAAGTGGTTACGCCTACAAAGTTAGTAGTCAGTGATGAGGTGGATTTATGTACTGTCCCGGGTACTGAAGGGGTATTTGGTGTTATGGCAAACCATGCACCAATTCTTTCCACCTTATCCATTGGCGAGATGCATTATGAAAAAGATAATCAGCAAGTTAGGCTTGCTATTAGTGGAGGGTTTGTAGAGGTTTCTAATAATCGAATGACTGTTTTGGCTGAGGCTGCGGAAAGATCTGATGAGATAGATGTTGATAGAGCACTTCGTGCTAAAGAACGTGCTGAAAAACGTATTCAAGAAGCAAAAAGTGGTCGAGAAGACATAGATATTGCTCGTGCAATGGCAGCTCTTGCTAGGGCTACCACTAGACTCAAAGTTGCTGGTAAAATGAGCTAGGTAATAATTTAGTTTTTAGAGAGGGGAGGAGAAAAGGCAAGCCGATGGCTTGCCTTTTCTTTTTTCATTATGGGGAATAGATCTTTATACGCAATAGTACTTGCTGCAGGTAAAGGTACTAGAATGAAATCAGGCTTACCAAAGGTTTTGCATCCTCTTTTAGGCAAGCCTTTAGTTGGCCATGTAATTGATCTTCTTAATGAGGTTAATATTTCCTCTATATATTTGGTCTTAGGCCATGGGGCAGACAAAGTAAAAAAAGAATTATGTTATGATAATTTGACTTTTGTACTCCAAGCAGAACAATTAGGAACTGCCCATGCTGTATTGTGTTGTAAAAGATATATAGATGGGGTCGATGGTGATTGCCTGATTATGTGTGGTGATACACCACTTTTTACTAAGAATACAATTTCTCTATTTATAAAAGAACACTTCCGTAATAATTCAGATTTATCTATTCTTTCCTCTTTTTTGTCAGATCCTACAGGCTATGGACGAATTTTAAGAGATAAAGATAGAAAACTGATTGGTATAAAAGAAGAAAAGGATGCATCTGATGTTGAAAAAAAGATAAATGAAATTAACACTGGTTGTTACATCGTAAACTTAAGATATCTTTTTAATCTCCTCGATGAGATTGATTGCAATAATGCTCAAGGAGAATATTACTTAACTGATATAGTTGCAAAAGCTCTTAAAAAAAATTTAAAGGTCAAAGCCTTTCCTTTAGCTGATGAAGTTGAAGCTATTGGTGTAAACTCGAGAAAACAACTTGCCTTTGCTGAATCAGTGCTTCTTGAGCGATTAAGGAATATTTTTATGGACAGAGGAGTGACTTTTTCCATTCCATCAACTACTTATTTAGAGCCTACTGTCACTATTGGGCAAGATGTTTTTATTGGCCCGCAATGTATTTTAAAGGGTAATACAGTAATTAGAGATAGAGCAACTATAATGGGATTATGTTATATTGAAGATGCTGTAATAAATGAAGGAGAAATTGTAAGGCCAGGGACTGTAAAAATAAACTTAAGTAAAGAAAGGAGAAGTGGATAAATGGATAGTCTTGAAGTGATTTTACTTTTAGAGAAAAAGATTGACGAGCTTTTAAATTATATATCTAATCTGGAAGATGAAAAAAGAAATCTGGAAAATATTCTTTCAGAAAGAGAACAAACAATTAATGACTTAAATACTCAAATACAGAATCTTCAAAATGAAAGAAATGATATTGGCAATAGAGTTGAAAAGATACTTTCTCGAATAAATGCTATAACTTCTTATCAAGGATCTACTGAAGAGGTCCATATGTAGGTTTTAACTATTAGGTTAGATGGCACAAAAGGTAAAATTAAAACTTTTAGGTAATGTTTATGAATTAAAAGGAGATGAGCCTGAAGTTGATCTTCAAGAGGTAGCAAATTTTATTGAAGAAAAGGCTTCTGAGATTGAACGAGCACAGCCTAAATTGCCACCCTCGAAGCTTATGGTTTTGATTGCCATGAGTCTTGGTAAAGAGTTATTTTTAGCTCAAAAACGTCTTGAGTCTTTAGAAAAAGAGCTTAATTTAAAGATAAAGTTAATTAGCGAAAAAATTGATTCACATATAGTGGAAAAAAATGATTAGTATGTTATAATTTTATTTATCTAAATGTTTCCCTGCTGTGTACGTGGGATGCTGAAAGTTTGTTGAGCCAACACCCCGTACAAGGGAGTCGTCCCTCCGTGGAGGAATGGAAAAGGAGAACAGCCTTTTCCGTCTGAAGCGGATATGACACCCACCTGAGTTTGCTCAGGTTCAATAGACTCAGCACCACGGCATGGCGGGGGTTTTAAATTGGCTATAACCCCGTCTGGGTTTTTAATATAAACGGATTTGGTGCGAAGCAAAAAGCTTTAACTCTGCCTAGTGCAGATCTATTATATTTAGGTTAATTTATTTGGTTGGAGGAGAGATACTTTTTAAGTTTTTGTAAATATTTTTTATTCTTTTGTTGTACCCTTAATCAAGGGGACTAATTACCTACCAGTATAAGTTTTCCACCAATTCCGTTTTTTATATAGAGATGGGGTGTGGCATAATAATCCGTACCTGGAGGCCACACATGCTCGATTTTACATCAGTTATTTTATTTATAATTATTGCACTAATTGGAGGTGCTGTTGGCTTTGCTGTTGCCAAAATGCTTTTGGCCAAAGAGCATTTGGCAGAAAAAGACGAGGCTGAGCGGCTTTTAAGAGATTCACAGAAAGAGGCCAACAGAATTATAAAAGAGGCTCAGGTCCAGGCTAAAGAAGAGGCTCTACGCATTAAAAAAGAGGCAGAAAAAGAGGCTGCTGAGCGCCAAGGTGAGCTTCGTAGTCAAGAACGTCGTCTTCTTCAAAGAGAAGAACAGATTGAGCGTAAGAAAGCCTTGGTTGATAATAAAGAAATAGAGCTTCTCCAAAAAGAGAAAAAGATCCAAGATCTGGAAGTAAGCCTAAAGGAAAAAGAAAAAGAGATTGAACAGCTTATTGTTGCTCAAAGAGAGAAATTGGAACAGATTTCAGGTATGTCTCAAGAAGAAGCCAAAAAACATCTCTTAGAGAGTTTTGAGGCCGAGGTACGACAAGATGCTGGCAAGTTGCTTAGAAAAATAGAGTCAGAAACAAAGGCTATTGCTGATAAAAAAGCAAAAGAGATTATTGCTCTTGCAATTGCAAAGTATGCTGGCGAATATGTAGCTGAACGGACGGTTTCTGTCGTTTCGTTACCTAATGAGGAGATGAAGGGAAGAATAATTGGGCGCGAAGGGAGAAATATTAAGGCAATCGAGGCGGCTACTGGTATAGACATTATAATTGATGATACACCAGAGGCTGTTTTACTTTCAGGCTTTAATCCTGTAAGAAGAGAAGTAGCTCGTATTGCTCTTGAGCGATTGGTGCTAGATGGCAGGATTCATCCTGCAAGAATCGAAGAGGTGGTGAAAAAAGTAGAGAAGGAAATTGCTACAGCAATAAGAGAGGCAGGTGAACAAGCTACCTTTGACGTTGGGGTATATGGAATTCATCCAGAACTTGTAAAACTTCTAGGAAAGCTAAAGTTTAGAACAAGTTATACCCAAAATGTACTTCAACACTCAATCGAGGTGTCCTTTTTGTGTGGTATAATGGCTGCTGAACTTGGAATAGATGTAAAAAAAGCAAAAAGAGCAGGGCTACTTCATGATATCGGAAAGGCAGTAGATCATGAAGTAGAAGGATCTCATGCAATAATTGGAGCAGACTTGGCAAAAAAATATGGAGAGTCTGCTGATGTTGTTCATGCAATAGCAGCCCATCATGAAGATATAAAACCTGAAAGTGTTCTAGCTGTGCTTGTTCAGGCAGCAGACGCCCTTTCTGGGGCGCGTCCTGGAGCAAGAAGAGAGATGCTTGAGACATATGTTAAACGTCTTGAAGATCTTGAGCGTATAGCAACTTCTTTTCAGGGTGTTGAAAAATCTTTTGCTATTCAAGCTGGTAGAGAGATTCGCATTGTTGTAAACAGTGAATCTATCTCTGATGCAGAAGCAGCTATGCTTTGTAGAGATATCACTAAAAAGATAGAGAATGAATTGACCTATCCTGGTCAGATAAAAGTAACTGTTATTAGAGAGACAAGAGCAGTTGATTACGCAAAATGATTTAACAGGAAAGGACAATGGAAAAAGATATTGATAAATCATTAGAAATTATAGGAAGAGGTGCAGTCGAAATAATAGATCTTGACGAGCTTAAAAAAAAGCTAGAAAAATCTATACTAACTAATACCCCTCTTAGGATAAAGGCCGGTTTTGATCCGACTGCCCCAGATCTTCACTTAGGGCATACAGTGCTAATTCAAAAGATGAGGCATTTTCAAGAGCTAGGACATCAAGTTATTTTTTTGATAGGAGATTTTACTGGGCTTATTGGTGATCCAACTGGCAAATCAGAGACGCGTCCTCCTCTTACTCCAGAACAAGTACAGGAAAACGCCGCAACTTATAAAGAGCAGATATTTAAGATACTTGATCCTCAAAAGACAGAAATAGCGTTTAACAGCAAATGGATGAATGAAATGCGCTCGATTGAGATGATTAGGCTTTGTGCAAAATATACTGTTGCAAGAATGCTTGAACGAGAAGATTTCAAGCAAAGATTTCAAAATCAAAGGCCAATAGCTATACATGAATTTATTTATCCCCTTATACAAGGCTATGATTCTGTTGCTCTCAGGGCTGATGTTGAATTAGGTGGTACAGATCAAAAATTTAATCTTCTTGTTGGTAGGCATATCCAGAAGGAATATGGTCAAGAGCCTCAAGTGGTTTTGACAATGCCTCTTCTTGAAGGGCTCGATGGTGTAAATAAAATGAGCAAATCTCTTGGCAACTATGTCGGTATAACTGAAGAGCCTAAAAGCATGTTTGGTAAGCTAATGTCTATTTCAGATGAGCTAATGTTTAGATACTATGAACTTTTAAGCAGTCTTAGTCTTTCAGATATAGAAGACTTAAAAAGGGGGATTTCTGAAAAGAAAATCCATCCCAAAGAGGTTAAGGCAAGACTTGCCATGGAACTTGTGGCTAGATTTCATGGTGAGGAAGCAGCCAAAAAGGCTAGGGACCAATTTGAAGCACAGTTTTCAAGAGGAGAAATACCTGATGATATACCTGAATATAAATACCTAATGAGTTAAAGGGAGATAGTTTATTTTTGCCTAGAATTTTTAAAGATGCTGGGATAGTAAAGAGCACTTCAGAGGCAAGACGCCTTATAAAACAAGGTGCCGTTTCATTAAATGGGCAAAAGATAAATCAGGAAGAAATCTCCTGTCCTGACAGTGGTGCCATATTTAAAATTGGCAAGAGAAGGTTTTTAAGACTTTCATAAGGTCTTGTTATGAAGCCGTGGTTTGGTAATGCCCTAGCGGCCTTGTTAAGTTGGGGTCTGTGGGCCTTTTTCCCAAAGCTTTCTCTTCAAAGAATTTCTCCTGCAAGTTCTGTGTTTTTTGAAGCATGTGGTGTGATGCTTACTAGCATTGTTGTTGTAATGCTTCTTGGTCCAAAAATTGAATTTGACTTTGAAGGAATATTATTTGCTGTTTTAACTGGGATTTTTGGCACAGTAGGGCTGTATTTCTTTTTTTGTGCAGTTAAGACAGGCCCTATAGGCGTTATTTCTTCTTTAACAGCACTTTATCCTGTGGTTACAGTAGCTCTTGCATTTATTGTATTGCATGAGCCTTTGAATTTTAGACAAGTTTTAGGCATTGTTTTAGCAATGATTGCAGCAGGACTTTTAACTTATAAGTAGATATATTTTGGTGCCGAAGGGGAGATTCGAACTCCCACGGGAATAACTCCCACTAGATCCTGAATCTAGCGCGTCTACCAATTCCGCCACTTCGGCTAACTTTCTGAAGATATTAAATAAACAGGTATTGCGATTGTCAAGAGGCCATATTACTGTTTTTTATTAATAAATTAATTAGTTGTTAAATGGCAAAATGAAAATATACTCTGATCTTACTGAGATTGAAAGGCCATTTTATAGGCCTGCCCTTACAATTGGTAATTTTGATGGAGTTCACCTAGGGCATCAGGCTCTTTTTCGAAAAGTAGTTGAAATTGCCTCTAAAAGAAACGGAGATAAAGTGGCACTTACTTTTCATCCTCATCCTATGAAAGTATTGCGTCCTGAGAATCCTCCAAAGCTTATAAGTACTCTTGATCAAAAAATTGAGTTAATAATGGCGGCAGGAATTGAACATTTAATATGTCTTCCTTTTAGTAAAGAATTCGCAAATACCACCGCAAAAGATTTTGTTCAAAAAATTTTATATAACACTATAGGCGTTGAGGATCTTGTTGTTGGCTATGATTATGCCTGTGGAAAGGGACGAGAAGGTAACATAGAGTTTTTGAAAAGAATGGGTGAGAAGTTAGGTTTTAAAGTCCATGTTATTCCACCTGTTACTGTTGATGGAATGATTGTTAGCAGTAGTGTGATTAGAGAGTTGGTTAAAAAAGGTGAAATGAGGCAAGTAAAAAAAATGCTTGGCCGTTACTATCAAATTAGAGGAGTAGTGCAAAAAGGCAAGAAAAGAGGAGGGCCTGTGGTAGGCTTCCCTACTGCTAATTTGTCAATAAACGAAGAAGACCTATGCCCTAAACCTGGTGTATATGCGGTTCAAGTAGTACATGGAGATAAGTTATATAGTGGAGTAATAAATATTGGTATAAATCCTACCTTTGGAGATGGTAGGCTAGGCGCTGAGGTGCATATTTTTAACTTTGATAAGGATATTTATGGTCATGAGATAAAGGTGAATTTGGTAGAACGTATAAGAGATGAAAAGAAATTTTCTGGTCCAAAAGAGCTTTCTGAGCAGATAAAAAAAGATATTGAAAAGGCTAAAAAGATTTTAGAGAA
>CAYMRT010000208.1:0-6196 GCA_964392885.1 uncultured Desulfobacterales bacterium
CCACAGCATGGAGCACGTCCTCTGGCAAGGCTTATTCAAGAAAAAGTAAAGGATAAGATTGCAGATGCATTGCTTTTTAAGGGGCTAAAATCAGGCATGACTGTTACTGTAGATGCATCAGAGTCTGAAGATATAATCATAAGATTTTAAACCTAAATTTAAAAAGTGGAGTAGGCCCTTATGCCAATTATAAAAACCATCACTATAACCCCCAATCTGCCAGAAAAATTAAAACCTCTTATTCGGCTTGCAAAAAATTTGTGGTGGACCTGGACACCAGAGGCAATATATCTTTTTAAAGATATGGATGCAGATCTGTGGGATTCAACAGGTCATAATCCCATTGCAATGCTTGGCGCAATAGAACAACCTCGTTTAGAAGAGCTTGAAAGAGACGAAGTATTTTTGGCCCGAATGGAGTCAGTAATCGAGGAGTTAGATAGGTATTTAGGGGCGCAAACCTGGTATAATAAGGTTAAGTCCTCTAACAATCAAAATTATATTGCCTATTTTTCAGCAGAGTTTGGTTTGCATGAATGCCTTCCTCTTTATTCTGGGGGGTTAGGGATTCTAGCTGGTGACCACATGAAATCTGCCAGTGATCTTGGTCTTCCAATGAGAGGTATAGGGCTTCTTTATAAGCATGGATATTTTCAACAATATCTGAACCCTGATGGCTGGCAATTAGAGACTTATCCAAGCAATGATTTTTATAACATGCCACTTTCTCAGGTCTTAGATGAAAATGGCGATCCACTTATCATAAGTGTTGAAATGGATGGCAGAAGTGTTTATTGCCAGGCTTGGGAGGTAATTGTTGGCAGGGTGAAAATTTACATGCTTGATACTGACGTACCTCTAAACGCAAAATCAGATCGTCAGATTACCTCTCATCTTTATGGAGGGAGTATTGAAACAAGGCTACAACAGGAGATAGTGCTTGGCAGAGGAGGCATAAGACTTTTGCGGGCATTAGGGGAAGTGCCTTCTGTTTGTCACATGAATGAAGGTCATTCGGCTTTTATGGCAATAGAAAGGCTTTTACAGCTTATTAAAAACGAAAATCTTTCCTTTGATGAGGCACTTGAAGCAGTTCGGGCAACAAGTGTTTTTACAACTCATACTCCTGTACCTGCTGGAATTGATAGATTTCCAACTGATCTAATTAGGCGGTATTTTTCTAAGATAGCAGAAGAGCTGGGAATTGGAATTGATGCTTTTTTAGATTTAGGTAGGATCACTCCAGGAAATCATTCAGAAGATTTTTGTATGGCAGTTTTAGCCATAAAAATGGCTTCTCAAACAAATGGCGTAAGTAAACTTCATGGAGAAGTTTCAAGAAACATGTGGGCTAATATTTGGCCACAAATACCAAAACATGAAGTGCCAATCACTCATGTAACAAATGGCGTACATACATTAGGTTGGCTTTCTCGTGAGATGTCTCGGCTTTATGAAAGGTATCTTGGTTCACGATGGATAGATGAACCAACAAATCATAATATTTGGAAAAGAGTAGAACATATTGCAGATTTTGAACTGTGGCGGAGCAGAGAAAGGCTTAGAGACAGGCTTATATCATTTGCAAGAAGAAGACTTAAAAAACAGCTTGAGGCAAAAGGTGCCCCTAAATATCAACTTAAGATGGCTGATGAAGTTCTTGATCCAGAAGCTCTAACCATTGGTTTCGCAAGAAGGTTTGCTACATATAAACGAGCCACCCTTTTATTTAAGGATGAAAAGAGACTTACAGAGATCCTTACAAATCCTTCACGTCCTGTTCAAATAATATTTAGTGGAAAGGCACATCCAAAAGACAAGGAAGGGAAAGAGCTTATACATACTGTAATTCAGATGGCAAACAAGCCTGAGCTCAGAAACCATATTGTATTTATTGAAAATTATGACATTGAAGTTGCACGTTATCTTGTGCAAGGAGTGGATGTTTGGCTCAATACCCCTAGAAGACCAATGGAAGCAAGTGGTACAAGTGGTATGAAAGTTACTGCAAATGGAGGTATAAATTTAAGCATATTAGATGGTTGGTGGGTAGAAGGATATAATGGTAACAATGGTTGGGCAATTGGTGCAGGTGAAGAATATACAGATTATGCCTATCAGGATGAAGTAGAAAGCAGACTACTTTATGATCTTTTGGAAAATACTGTTGTCCCACTCTTTTATACTAGATCTGCCCATGGCATTCCAACAGGTTGGATTGAAATGATGAAAAACTCGATTCAAAGCATCTGTCCTTATTTTAATACCAATCGTATGGTTGAAGAATATAGTACGAAGTTCTATTTGCCAAATGCTGCAAGATGGAATCTTTTTATAGAAACCGACTGGAAAGAAGCAAGAGAACTTTCTGCCTGGAAAAAGAGAATCTATTCTTTATGGAATCAAGTTAAAATTGTAGATGTAAATTTGCCGTCGAACCACTCACCTAAAGTAGGTGATAGAATTCCAATAACTGCAGTGGTTCATCTTGGTGAAATAACACCGGATGAAATCAGGGTTGATGCCTATATAGGCCATCTTGATGAAAAAGGAGAATTAAAAGAGGGTAATCCACTTCCTTTACTGTTTACAGGAGATCTGACTGAACAAGGTTGTATTTTTAGAGGCAATCTCCTCTGCCTTTCAAGTGGTCAAATTGGTTTTACTGTAAGATGCTATCCTTATAGAAAAGAGTTAGCCCATCCTTTTGAACTAGGACTACTTAAATGGTGGGATGGCTAAAATTAAATAAAAAAAAGCGGGTAAATACCCGCTTTAAGGTCTCATTTAAAGTATAAAAAAACTTTTAATTAAGCACCTAAGGCCTTAAAAATCCTATCTCTAATTTCGTCCACAGTGCCTACGCCATCAATTCTCACATATTTAGGAGCATCTGGATCACCTGACTCTTCCCACTTTTTATAAAACTCTACCAGTGGTTCTGTTTGTGCATGATAAATTTCAAGACGTTTTCTAACTGTTTCTTCCTTGTCATCATCTCTTTGAACAAGTGGTTCACCTGTTACGTCGTCCTTGCCCTCTACTTTAGGAGGGTTGTAAATTATGTGATAGGTTCTGCCTGATGGTAAGTGGACCCTTCTTCCACTCATTCTCTTAATAATTTCCTCATCTGGAACAGCAATTTCTACCACATAGTCAATTTTTACCCCTGCCTCCTTCATTGCTTCAGCCTGTGGAATTGTCCTTGGAAAGCCATCAAATAAAAAGCCTTTTTCACAATCAGGCTGTTTAATCCTTTCTTTTACAAGGCCAATAATAACATCATCTGGAACAAGCTCCCCTGCATCCATATATTTTTTTGCTTCGAGGCCAAGCTGAGTACCTTCTTTTACTGCCTGCCTAAGCATATCCCCTGTTGAGATCTGTGGAATTCCAAATTTCTCAGTTATAAATTTGGCTTGGGTGCCCTTCCCTGCTCCTGGTCCGCCAAGAAGAATTAAACGCATCTTTCAATTTCCTCCCTTCTTTGCTATTTTCAAACAAATATATATGCCAATATTAAAAAAAAGCAAATACTTATTTTTTAAAATTTAGAGAAAAATCTATGAAGAAAAAAAACAAATGTCCAGGCACAGTGTTAGGGATTATAAAATTTATAGATTCTATAAATAATATAGTTGGCAAATTTGTTTCTTGGTGTAGCTTATTTCTAGTAATTACTGTTACAACTGATGTAATTCTTCGATATGGCTTTAACATTAGCTTTGTAGCCCTTGGTGAACTTCATTGGCATTTATATGCAGTAATATTTCTTTTAGGTGCAGGATATACCCTTAAAGATAATGCTCATGTAAGGGTTGATGTAATTTATCAGCGTCTTAGCAGGAAAGCCAAAGCAGTAATAAATATTTTGGGTGTTATCTTTTTTCTCATTCCTGGCTGCTTTCTCGTAATCAAGACTTCAATCCCTTTCATAAAAGCATCTTGGCTGGCTAATGAATGTTCTCCAGACCCTGGAGGTCTGCCAGCTAGATATGTATTAAAGTCAATAGTTCCTATTGCTTTTTCCCTATTATCTATTCAAGGGATAGCAATGTTTTTAAAAAATTTATGCATACTCTTTAATGGCGAATTAACTAACTCACGGAGATAAATATAAAAATGGACTATCTTGCTGCTTGGATGTTTTTAACATTGACTGTTCTTCTTCTTGCAGGATTCCCAGTTGCTTTTACCTTGCTTGGGACAGCTCTTTTTTTTGGTCTTATAGGATTCGGATGGGATTTTTTTAATCTATTACCCATGAGAATATGGGGAATAATTACAAATTTTACCTTAGTAGCAGTACCACTTTTTATCTTCATGGGAGTAATGCTTGAACGCTCTGGCATTGCATCTGATCTTTTGAAATCCATGGGGATGGCCTTTGGTCGTCTTAAGGGAGGACTTGCTATTTCGGTGGTTGTTGTTGGAGCACTTCTTGGAGCTTCAACAGGTATTGTTGGAGCAACAGTTGTTACAATGGGCCTTCTTGCCTTGCCAACAATGTTGGAATATGGATATAAACATGAACTTGCAACAGGTACTATTGCCTCATCTGGTACACTTGGTCAAATAATTCCACCTAGTATAGTGCTTGTTTTGCTAGGGGATATCATCGGTGTATCAGTTGGAGATCTTTTTATCGGAGCAGTCATACCTGGACTTATACTTGTTGTTCTTTATGTTATTTATATATTGATAATATCACGAATATTTCCAAAGTGGGCACCACCAGTAAGAGATAATAAATTTACTTCAGATAAAAGAAAGTTTTTCAGTTATCTGCTAAAATCATTAATTCCTCCTCTTACACTTATGGTCGCAGTATTAGGATCTATATTTGCCGGAATTGCTACTCCGACTGAAGCAGCTGGAGTTGGTGCAACAGGTGCAACTGTTCTTTGTATTCTTAACAAAAGATTTAATCTGGATGTATTAAAAACAGTTATGGAAACAACCGTTCAACTTACAAGCATGGTATTCATTATATTAGTAGGTGCAACTGCCTTTGGACTGGTTTTTAGAGGCCTTGGTGGAGACATGGTTTTAAGAGAATTTGTTACCCATATCCCATTTGGCAAATGGGGAATGTTGATTACAGTGATGGGAGTTATCTTTATTGCTGGATTTTTTTTGGACTTTATTGAAATAACCTTTATTCATATACCAGTGCTTGCACCACTTATGAAAGCAGCAGGATTTGATCCAGTGTGGTTTGCAATCCTTTTTGCTATGAATCTTCAAACATCTTTTCTTACACCTCCTTTTGGGTTCTCGCTATTTTATTTAAAAGGAGTAGCTCCTCCAGAAGTTTCTACTATAGAGATATATAAAGGCATTATACCCTTTGTAATTATCCAATTGCTTGGTCTTTTTATAGTTATCTTATTTCCTGATACAGCTACCTGGCTTCCAAGGTTTATTTATTCATTGAGATGAGTGTCGAAGGAATATTTTAGCCTTAAATAACTTAAGCCTCATGTCATAACTTTTTCAAATCCAGTTCATGCTCCTTATAGTCCTGTTCCTGAACCAAATACTATGATCCTTATAGTGACAGGACTTTTAGGTATAGGTTTTTCTATAAGAAAAAAGAATGACTCTTAAAGGTTTATTGTATAAAAGTCTCCCCTGTCACTAACAGACAGTGACAGGGGGAAGGATAAAAGGGATTATGAGGGCCTATTGAAGATTATCGCAAATACCATCAGCATTTTGATCTACAAAGTTTCTTCCTCCGCCACGAAATCCTTTACCTCTCGTAATAGCATTTCCATTTTCATCAACAGGGCCTCGCTCCCATGGAGAGTTTATTATATCCTCAACTTCATCTTGGCTTAAATATTGTGCTTCATAAGATGCCCCTAAGTTTTTCAAGCTTGCAGCAAAGGCTCTTAAGTGATTGCGAGAACCTTTCATCAAGTTTTGAAAAACAAACTTTATATCTTTATTATCAATTTTTTCTAGAAGATCCTTTAAGTCTTTAATGTCAAGATCTTCAATGGTTGCCCCAACATTATATGCGCTAGTTAAATCAGCAGCCCCTTTAGTTGTAAGAATAGTATAAAGTTCTTGCATTTCTGGAGTAACAAATTGACCATAGCCCATATTTGCCACAGGATCATTTAAACCATATTTTTCAATAAGCCTTGCAACTGCATCCATATGACGTTGTTCAGATGACGCTATATTT
>CAYMRT010000209.1:0-3426 GCA_964392885.1 uncultured Desulfobacterales bacterium
AAATCGTGATAAGACAATATCACTTTCTTCCCATGTTCTTTAGAAAAAGAAACAACATCCCTTACAATCTCTGGTTTAGAGTTATACTCGATATCTACATACTGAAAACCGCTTACTATTGCCTTTTTTAAAAGATCAATCCTTTCAGATTCGGATCCACTAAACGACCCTCCTTCCCATATAGGCCTATTAGTTGCTATTAGTGGTAAAGAGGAATTATGTATAAATACTTCTAAATTAAAAATTGAAATATTCTTTATAAGATCAAGCCTTACTTCAAGTATATCACAAAGCTTATTTGCATTTCTTAATTTACTTAAAGCTGCCTCTAAAGTATCTCCAAAAATAGGCAAACAAATCATAATACATTAAACAAGTTTAATTATATAAAATATATAAAAGCACTTTCTCTTAAAATCAGGAGAAAGTGCCAACAATTTCTATTATTCTACTTTATCAACATCTATTGTATTTAAGTAATTAGTAATAGCTGTATCATAAGCACTTGTTGTAGCAAATACCTTTTTTGCTAGCTCAAAGCGAGTTTTAAGAGTTGTAGCTCCATCATTTTCCTTCATCTCATTAATGACCTTTTCATAATCAGAAGGATCCACTACTACAGTAACATACCTGAAATTCTTGGCTGAAGAACGAAGAAGGGTTGGGCCTCCAATATCAATATTTTCAATAGCCTCTGCAAGAGTTACTCCTTCCTTTGCAACAGTCTTTTCGAAAGCATAAAGATTTACTACAACCATATCAATTTCAGGGATACCATTCTCTTTCATCTGGGCCATGTGCTCTTCATTATCTCTTATTGCCAAAATCCCTCCATGAACCTTTGGATGAAGCGTCTTAACTCTCCCATCCATCATTTCTGGAAAACCTGTAAGCTCAGACACATCCTTAACCTTAACACCAGCCTCTCTTATAGCCTTTGCAGTACCACCTGTAGAAACAATCTCTACCCCCATTTCTTCAAGTGCCTTTGCCAACTCCTGCACACCACTTTTGTCTGTAACACTAATAATTGCACGTTTTATTTTACCCATAACTATCTCCTTTCTGAAAGATTTAAGGCCTTGCTTGGTTTTATAAACCCAATCATTTTTCAAAGCAAGGACAAGACAAATCTAGGCACACAGCTCTACAGGCATATTTAAACGTCCAAATGCGCCAGTTTCTCTATCATAAGCCTCAATCTCTAATACATAGCTACCAGGTTTCACTAGTGGAACTATCCCATGGAACTCGCTAGCTTGGCCACTAAAATTAAGCTTTGAGTCACAAACCTTCTTTCTATCTTTATAAAAAGTTGCCTTTACCTTAAAGCGTAGAGCATTAAAGCGCCCTCCCGCACAGGTTGGACATCCACAAGAAAGCGTTATTTGGCACTTAAGTTCTACTCCCTTATCTTTATTAATTTTTATCTTATCCCCTCTTTGGATATTTATAGTCTGGATACAAAGTATCATGTTTGATAGAGATGAGCTTATTTTATATCACTCCAGTTTTTCCCCCAGCCAACAGATACTTTAAGAGGTACCTTTAGAGAAATAATATTTTCCATTATGTTTTTTAATTCTTCCATCACCACTTCTTTTATTTCATAGGCACACTCTACAACCAACTCATCATGCACTTGCAGAAGAAGCCTTGCCCTTAGTGACTTATCTTTAAAATTCTCCCAAACTTTAATCATAGCCAACTTAATTATATCAGCAGCACTACCCTGAATTGGGGTATTAATTGCCGTTCGTTCAGCAAACTTCCTACTAGTACGATTTCTTGCATTAATCTCTTTTATATATCTTCTTCTGCCAAGAATAGTCTCAACATATCCCTTCTCTTTGGCAAAAGTTATTATTTTATTCATGTATTTTTTAACTCCTGGATGCCTTTTAAAATAGGCATCAATAAATTTTTGCGCTTCTCTTCTTCCAATATTAAGCTCCTTTGCAAGACCATAAGCACTCATCCCATAAATTATGCCGAAGTTTACCGTCTTGGCCACCCTCCTCATATCAGAAGTTACAAAGTCAGGCTCTACTCCAAAAATTTGGGCAGCAGTGCGTCTGTGAATATCTTCATCATTTTTAAAGGCCTCTAATAAATTTTTATCTTCAGAGTAATGGGCAAGGACCCTTAAATCAATCTGAGAATAATCAGCAGAAACTAACACGTTCCCTTTTGAAGCAATAAAAAGGGCCCTAATCTTCCTCCCCTCTTCTGTCCTTATAGGAATATTTTGAAGGTTTGGATCGCTAGATGATAATCTTCCAGTTGCAGTAACAGTTTGATTAAAAGACGTATGAATACGTCCTGTATTAGGATTTATCTCTTTTTCAAGTCCATCAATATATGTAGATTTTAATTTAGAAAGATTTCTATAGGAAAGAAGAATCTCTGGCAGTGGATGTATCTTTGCCAGTGCCTTTAATACTTCAACATCTGTTGAATAACCTGTCTTTTTCTTAGTTTTTTTAAGTTGTGGGAGAGATAACTTTTCAAAAAGGATTTCGGCAAGTTGCTTGGTAGAATTTATGTTAAACATCACTCCAGAAAGCTCATAAATCTGTTCTTCCAACTGCTCAAGCTTTTTTGAAAACTCTCTTTTAAGCTCAATTAATCTATCTTTATCTACTAAAATCCCTTCTATTTCCATTTCAGCAAGCACATTTACAAGCGGGATTTCAACAGTACTATAAAGGTCCCAAAGCCCCTTTTCTTTAAGCTCTGTATGAAATCTCTCTTTTATAAGACTTGTTACATGAACATCCTCACACGCATATTCCATAGCAGCTTTAACAGGAACTTTCGAAAAGTCTTCTCCTCTTTTAAGACCTTTTGTAATATCTTTGAATGAAATCATTTTATGGCCAAGCACATCTCGTGCAATCTCATCAAGATTATGACGCCTTTTGGTAGGGTCTAAAAGATAAGAAGCTATCATAGTATCCCCATAAATATTTTTAAGATCTAACTTGTGTCGTTTTAAGACAATCAGGTCGTATTTAATATTTTGGCCAACCTTTTTAATTTTTTTATCTGAGATAAGTTTAGATAATAATTCTATCATTTCTCTTTTTTCTTCTGGCATAAGCTTTTTATCTGAGTGAAGCAAAGGTATATAGGCTGCGTAAGGGGATTTAAAACATAGACTTATCCCAACAAGAGTAGCCAACATTGGGTGTTGACTTGTAGTTTCTGTATCTATAGAGACTTCTTTTTCGTCTTTAAATCTTAAAAGCCAACTTTCTAAGAGTTTTTTGCTCGTCAAAAGTTCATACTTATCATAACTTATGCTTTTTCCATCAGTTACAAGCGGAATCAGGCTTTCAAAATCCAGTTCTTTAAATATTTCTAACAGCCTCTTTTTATCAGGCCCTCTAAGTCTTAATTTATCAATCTCAATCTCAACAGGGA
>CAYMRT010000210.1:0-11699 GCA_964392885.1 uncultured Desulfobacterales bacterium
GATTTGTTACTTCTCCGTAAAACACCCTTTGAACCATCCAAAGCATATATACGGCCCCTAATATCACACCTGTTGCCGCAAGAACCGCTGCCAGCTTATGTACTTTGAACGCACAGAGCAGAAAAAAAAACTCACCAATAAACCCATTTGTAGTAGGAAACCCAATGGAAGAAAGCGTTACAATCAAAAAGATAGTACTATATACAGGAACAATTCTTGCGATTCCTCCATATTCTTTAATAAGACGAGTGTGTCTCCTTTCATAAACAATACCAACTAAAAGAAATAATGCCCCTGTGGAAATACCATGATTTATCATTTGTAAAACAGAACCTTCCACCCCTTGCCTGGTAAGCACATAAAGACCAAGCATACAATAGCCAAGGTGCGACACAGAAGAATAAGCCACAAGCTTTTTTATATCAGGCTGCACCATTGCTACAAGAGCACCATAAATGATACCAATTACTGATAGCGTAACTATTAAAGGAGTAAAATATGCCGAGCCTTCTGGGAAAAGAGGCATAGCAAACCTAAAGAATCCGTATGTGCCCATTTTCAACAGGATACCAGCAAGGATTACAGAACCTGCAGTTGGAGCCTCAACATGAGCATCTGGCAACCATGTATGAAGTGGAAACATGGGTACTTTAATAGCAAACGCCAAGGCAAAGGCTGCAAAAAACAAGATCTCATACATTCGCGGCATCTCTGTGCCGTAAAGCTTAAGTAAATCAAAAGTTATATGCCCAGAATGTTTTTGATGGAAATAGACCAAACCAATTATACAAACAAGCATCAAAAGAGAACCTACTGCAGTATATAAGAAAAACTTTATTGCAGCATAGATTCTTCTCTCTCCACCCCATACCCCAATTATTAAGTACATAGGAATAAGCATTATTTCCCAAAATACATAGAACAAGAAGAGATCTAGGGCCACAAATGTACCTAGCATGGCCGTTTCTAACACGAGCATAGCAACCTGGAACTCTTTAACCCGTCTATCAATGGCCCGCCAAGTAGATAAAATAGTAATTGGCGTCAAAAAAGTAGTTAAAAGCACCAGCCAAAAAGACAGACCATCCAAACCTAGCTTGTAGTGGATGCCATAGTTACGAATCCACTCGTGATCTTCTATAAATTGAAAACCAGCAATTGTGGGGTCAAAACCAAAGTAAATGCGAAGCGAAGCCAAAAAAGTAAAGATACTGGTAACAAGGGCTATACCTCTAATTATATTCTTCCCGGCCTCAGACCTTTGCGGGATTGCCAATATAAACAAGACTCCCAGAAGAGGCAAAAAAGTAACGTATGTTAAAATGGGTGCATTCATGGACTCCCCTATCTCCTCTTATTTTTTATTTGCTTTTAATCTAATGCATAACCTCTATCTATATTCCTACTTATAAAGGAAATAGCAAATAATGGTTACTAAGCCGACTAACATAAAAGCGCCATAAGTCTGCATATAACCATTATTAATAAGCCTAGCCCCTGCAGATACCCTTTTAACCAACCATGCCGGCCCATTAACTCCAATGCCATCTATGAATATGACATCCACGATCTTCCACAAGATCAAACTAAAGTAATAAGTGGGGCGAACTATTAGCAATTCATAAACTTCATCAACATAGTATTTGTTGTAAACCAATTGATATAGATCTGAATAGGCCTCTGCCATCTTCTTTGGAAGCTCCTTGCCATGAACCATATAGATATAAAAGGCTAGAGATATGCCAATAATGGCGACCACAACCGATGTACCCATAAGTGTCCACTCAACCGGTTCTGCAACATGAGGTATGCCAACGGTATTTGCCACAATACGATTTGAATGTTCAAAAACAGGTTCAAGAAAAGTCTCAAGAATATTTGGTACATGCCCCAAAGTCTTACCAATAAGATGAGGAATGCCCAACCAACCGCCTACAAATGATAATACAGCAAGTATCATAAGAGGTATTGTCATATTTAAAGGTGACTCATGCAGATGATGTCGTTGCTCTTCAGTGCCTCTAAATTCACCGTGAAAAGTCATAAATATAAGACGGAACATATAAAAGGCAGTTACACCTGCACCAACAGTACCAATAAACCAAATTATTTTGCCTGCCGTTGGATAAAATGGAAAGGCAAATGCCTTACCAAGAATCTCATCCTTACTAAAAAAACCTGCAAAAGGCGGAAGTCCAGCAATAGCTATGGTAGCAACAAGCATAGTAATATAGGTTATTGGCATCTTTTTAGCCAAGCCACCCATATTTCTCATATCTTGATCTCCACCCATGGCATGGATCACAGAACCTGAACAAAGAAACAAACAGGCCTTAAAGAATGCATGTGTCATCAAATGAAATATGCCTGCCCAATAAGCTGTAACCCCTACACCAATAAACATATAACCAAGCTGACTAACAGTTGAATAAGCAAGAACCTTTTTTATATCATTTTGAAGAATTCCCATGGTTGCTGCAAAAAAAGCAGTAGCAGCAGCAATTGAAGCTACAACTAATAACGCAGTTGGTGCTAAGGTATAGAGCACGTTTGTCCTAGCTACCATATAAACACCTGCTGTTACCATTGTTGCAGCATGGATAAGAGCAGAAACAGGCGTTGGACCAGCCATAGCATCTGGCAACCAAACATAAAGAGGTATCTGGGCAGATTTTCCTGTAGCACCAACAAATAATAACAAACATATTGCAATCATAACTGGTGCGTTTAAAGCGAGGGCTCCATGCTCATACATCTCTAAGGCCTTGGGGAAAACATCTAGATATGAAAGAGAGCCAAAGGTCCAAAACATTAAAAACATTCCAAGAGCAAAGCCAAAATCCCCAATTCTATTGACTACAAATGCCTTTTTCCCTGCTATGGCATTGTCTATCCCCTGATACCAAAAACCAATTAAGAGATACGAAGCAAGTCCGACACCTTCCCAGCCTACAAACATCACAAGATAATTGCTTCCTAAGACCAGAAGAGACATAAAAAAAACAAACATATTTAAGTAGGCAAAATAGCGCCAGTAAGATTCATCTTCATACATATAACCTGTGCTATATATATGGATCAGAAAACCTACTCCAGTAACCACAAGAATCATTACCATTGAAAGAGGATCAATCAGGAAGCCGAACTCTACATTCAGGCTTCCAACAGCCATCCACTGCCACAAGGTTTGGGTCATAAGACGATGTTCAGGCTCAAGGGCAAGGAGGTCTTTCCAGATAAAAAGGGCTGTTAAGAAGGAGAAACCCAAAGCAGTACAACCAATAAAGGAGACAACTCCTTTACCAAGCCTTTTGCCAAATAGTCCATTGATCAAAAATCCAACCAAGGGAAAAAGTGGTATCAAAAATATATAGTTCTCCATATTCTATCCCTTTTCCTCTCCTTATTTACAAAACCCTTTTACCATCTAAGCAAATTAAACTTGTTAATATCAACAGACTTTATGTGCTTGAAAAGACATATTAAAATAGCAAGTCCTACGGCAACCTCTGCTGCTGCCACTGCAAAAATAAATAACACCATTACCTGACCACTAAGATCTGCCCTCTGATGCGCAAAAGAAACAAGCATTAAGTTGATAGAATTAAGCATAAGTTCAACAGACATAAACAGGATTAAGGCATTTCTCCTGGTAAGAAATCCAATAGTGCCTAATCCAAAAAGCAAACAAGCCAAAATTATGTATTGATCCAATATGGCCATCAGCCTACCTCTCAAATCTTCTTTTTTGCCAGATAAATAGCTGCCACTAGTGCTACCAAAAGAAGCACTGACGCAACCTCAAAATGGAGAATATATTTTTTAAAAAGCAACTCCCCTAATAAACCTGGGTGCCCAAAACCATCTGGAAGCTCATTACTTTCAACCAAGCTATTTATGCCCTTTATCCCAATAATGGTTAAAGCTATTAAATAAACGCCTAACACTGCCCCCATGACTCTATATGGCATGTTTTTTTGAGTAGCTTCTAGTTTCTCATCAGGCGTCATAAGTAGCATAATTACAAAAACCACCAGCACTAAAATTGCTCCAGCATAAATAGTTACCTGAAATATGGCTACAAGTGGGGCATGAAGATGAAGATATAAGGCAGATAGAGCAATAAATACCGTTAAAAGGCCAAGAGCACTTGGAAGGGCATCCTTGGCTGTAATGGTAAAAAGAGCTCCGCTAAGTGCCATTATTGCAAAGATTATAAAATATATATCCATTTACCTCTCCCCAATAGTCCTCAAATTATTTACCCTTCTTCACTTTTTCTACCTTAGGAGGTTTTGCCGCCTTCTTTTTGGCTTTACCTCCAGAAGCCTTAGCTGCATCTGCCTCTTTTTTCTTTTCTGGCTTGGCATCAGCATCAGCCTTTTTAGCTGCTACCTTTTTCTTATCAGCTCCAGCCACAGGAACTGGCTTTGGCTCAGGCTTCAGCTTGCCTTCGGCCTTTGCCTTCTGAAAATTACTAAGCAGCCTTTCTTTGTCATAAAGACAAGCCTCCATGGTATATTCAGCAAGCTCATATTCCTGGCCTAACTTTATTGCTCCCTTCGGACAAGCTTCTTCACAAAAACCACAAAAGATACATCTAAGCATGTCTATAGTGAACTCTGCACACATGGTTTTACCTGCGTATTTATCTTCTGTGCCAGGCTCAGGTTTTCCTCTTTTAACAGTAATACATTTTGCAGGGCACGCCCTTGCACACATCCCACACCCTACACATAGTTCTTTTCCTTCATCACTCAGACACAGCATGTGGGCGCCTCTAAAAACAGGAGAAATGGGCCTTCTATCCTCTGGATATTGCCAACAAGTAGGCACTGTATGTGGCCCTTTTTTCAAAGATGCCTTGAAATTAAATGTGAAATGTTTCCAGGTAAGCTTTAATCCTTTAACTATTTCCCACAAATATATCCTTTCTAAAAAGGTATATTCTTTTTTAACTACTGGTTTAGCCATAATTTGCTCCACTCTATATAGTTAACTGTATGCAAAGAGCGGTTATAAATAAGTTCGCCAAGGCCAATGGAATAAGCGCCTTCCACCCAAGCCCCATTACCTGATCATAACGAAATCTTGGTACTGTCCAACGTACCCAAACAAACAGCCAGAGAAAAAAAGCTGTTTTTAGGAAAAACACCAGGAAGCTGGCAATTCCATAAGAAATTGGCCCTAAAAATTTACTCATATCAATATATGGTAAGTGCCAGGCTCCAAAATATAGAGTCACTATTAAAGCAGCCAAGGTGTACATATTCACGTATTCGCCAAAAAGATAGAGCCCCAACCTCATTGATCCATATTCTGTATGATAACCAGCAACGATTTCGCTTTCTGCCTCTGGTAAATCAAAGGGCACTCTGTTAGCCTCGGCATAAGCTGTTACGATAAAGAGAATAAAACCTAACGGCTGCTTAAATATCCCCCAATTTGGCAAAAAACCTAAAAAAGTACCCTGTTGTGCTAAAGAAATTTCTCTCAAACTAAAGCTTCCATAAACAAGCACTACTGAAAGAAGCGCCAAACCAAATGGAACTTCATAGGAAATAAGTTGCGCAGTGGAACGCAGACCACCTAAGATGGAGTACTTATTGTTAGAACCCCAACCACCTAAAACTATTCCATAAACAGCCATTGCACCAAGAGCCACTACATATAAAAATCCTACGTTTACATCTGCTACTTGAAGAATTATCTCTTTTCCATCAAGAATGATTTTGTCACCAAAGGGAATTACTGCATAGGCAGAAAAGGCAGGGAGTGCAAAAAGTATAGGCCCAAGACTAAAAAGAATTTTATGTGCCTTTTCTGGCATAATGTCTTCCTTTGTGAAAAGCTTTATACCGTCTGCCAACGGCTGGAACAGACCAAATGGCCCAGCCCTATTTGGACCAAGCCTGTCTTGCATCATTGCCGAGCCCCTACGCTCAACCCATGTCATAAGGGTTGCTATAAGGAGCGTCCACGTCCATATAAAAACGACCTTAATGAGTGCTACTATCCAGCTCTCCATGGACCTTCCTCCCTACCTGTCCAATTCGCCTGCAATAATGTTAAGACTACTCAGACAGGCAATAGTATCTGCTATCATTTCACCTTGAACCAAATCTGGAAATGCTTGATAAACGTAATAACAAGGCGGTCTAATCTTTATTCTGTAGGGCTTATCTGAACCGTCACTTTTTATAAAAAAGCCAAGCTCACCATTTGGAGCCTCTATTGCTGAGTAGATTTCTCCTTCCGGAGGCTTAATAATTTTAGGCACCTTTGCCATAAGAGGGGCATCTGGTGGCATTTCTTTATACATGGCATATGCCTGATCAATAATCTTAATAGACTCTTCCATCTCAAGCATTCTTACCCAATACCTATCAAACACATCTCCGTGCTTACCCACCGGAACATCAAAATCGAATTTATCGTACATATAATAGGGCTCATCTTTTCTAAGGTCCCTTTTAACACCAGTTGCCCTTAAGCACGGACCAGTAAAACCATATTCTAAGGCATCTTCAGGAGAAAACGGATTAACACCAATGGTACGATCCATCCAAATGCGATTATGGGTAAGAAGCTTGTCGGTCTCATCGTTTGCCTTTCTGATTGTGTCTTTAAGCTTGGGCCATTTGGAATGGAAAAGCTCTGGCAAGTCAGCGTTTACTCCACCTATTCTACCAAAAGTATTTGTAAGGCGAGCCCCGTTATACCATTCAAAGATGTCATAAATCTCTTCACGCTGAATAATTAAATAAAAAAATGGAGTAAAGGCACCTAGATCAACCCCTAAGATACCAACGCAGACCTGGTGGTCAGCAATTCTAGCGAGTTCTTTCATTATTACCCTAATAAGCTGTGCCTTTTCTGGAATTTCTATACCAAGAAGCTTTTCTACGGCCTTTTCATAAGCAACATTATTAGCTATCGCACTACAGTAGTTAAGACGATCTGTAATTGGAATAAACTGATGATATGTTAGATTTTCCCCTAATTTTTCAACTCCTCTGTGGAGATAGCCTATTTCAGGTTTAGCCTCTATAACTGTCTCACCATCTGTTTTACAAACCACTCTTAATGTACCATGCATTGCAGGGTGAGACGGCCCAATATTTATAGTAACGTAATCGCCAGTAATTGGAGCAGTGTTATTGTTGGTATTGTTTGCCACAGTTTCCCTCCTCAAGTGGCATTAAAAATACATCTTAGAAATACTTGCACTCATCAAAGGTACGCTCTTCACCCTGACCTTCGAGAGGATAATCCTTTCTGAGCGGATGAGCTGGAAAGCCCTCCCACATAAGTAAGCGTTTGAGATTTGGATGGCCTCTAAATTTTATACCAAACAAATCATATATCTCTCTTTCAGGCCAATTGGCACCCTTCCAGATTTTGGTTATTGAATCAACCACCGGATCTTCCTCTGGAACCCTTATTTTCACTCTTAGGCGTTCATTTGAACTAAGAGACAAGAGGAGATAAACAATTTCAAACCTTGGAGGAGGTGGGCCTAAATCTTCAGGCTCCTGCTCTTGCTCTTCGTCCCCTTTGGCCTTTTTCTTTTTTGCTGCCTTTTTCTTCTCCCATAATACTGAATTATCCACCCCGACTATATCGCTAAGAAAATCAAACTTTAGCCCTTCAGCCTCTTTTAACTTAGTTAAAATCTCTACAATCTTGGTTCTAGGAACCTCAACAGAAAGGTCTCCTCTATACTCTACCAACTCAATAATATCAGAACCCAAACAATCCTGAACTCTCTCCTTGAGGCCCATACTTAGCCTCCCAATGCTTCAACCACCTGCCTGCGCAGTGGATGGTCTTTTTGGATTTTATCTATCAACTTTAATAGAGCATACAAAAGCCCCTCTGGCCTTGGAGGGCAACCTGGAATATAAATATCTACAGGAATAACATCTCCTATTCCCTGATGAGTTGAATAAGTACGAAACACCCCTCCTGTACAGGCACAAGCACCCATGGCTATCACCCATTTAGGCTCTGCCATCTGATCATAAATGCGCCTTAACACTGGCACCATCTTTTTGGTAATGGTTCCAGCTTCAATCAATACATCTGCCTGCCTTGGAGAAAAACTTGGACGCTCGGCACCAAATCTAGCCATATCATAAGAGGCAGCTAAAGCACACATCATCTCGATACCACAACAGGCTGTACCATATGGAAGAGGCCAAGGCGAACGACTCCTCCCCCAATTTATTAGTTGCTCGGCCTTGGTTAAAAGCCAACCTGGGCCAGTATATGCCTGAAGACCCATAAATGCCTCCTTATTCCCATTCGATAGCACGTTTCTTTATGGCGTAAAAAAGACCTGCTAAAAGGACTGCGACAAAGACAAACACCTCAATAAACACACCCCATCCATTTTGGGCGAGCTCTTTATATTGGACTGCTATGGGATAAATTAGAACTGTTTCAAGATCAAAAACCAAAAAGAGAACTGCGACAAGGTAGTACTTAACATCGTATCTCTTATGCCCTGGATCAAGAAGAGGAACCCCACATTCATAAGTGGTTGCCTTTCTTGGCTTTGGCCTAAACGGTCCAAGGGCAGCCGAAATACCAACCATTGCCAGAACCACTAGCAATGACATTCCTAGATACATGACGATGGTTTCAAAACCGCTCATCATGCCCCTCCTCTCTCAGCCATAGGCTGAAATGAATAATGATTCAACACTAACACGAAGAACCAGGGCTTTCAATAAAAATATTTTCAATTAAAATTAAAAGGGCTGTAAAAATTGTAACAAATATTATAAAAAACAGGCCCTTTTGAAGTGAAAAATATCACTATATAACTTGGAAGTCAAGAAAAAATGAATGATCATTCATTAAAATTGCAATTTCATATATAGTGATAAATTTAACTTGTTAAAACTGCTTCATTTTTTGGAAAAAATAGCTTGAGATACTTCTGAATAAACTAACTTAAAAGTTTCTGAAAAAGAAGCAGGAGTCACCCGACCTATTTCAATAAATTTTATAATAATCTCTTTAGTCACCTTAAGAGCAAGTTCCTGTTTTTTAAAAGAGTAGTGAAGATTACTCTGCTTTTCTTTCAAGACGTAACAAGCTCCTTTAAAAAAATAAAAAAACCCCTGCAAAAGAAGAAGGCCCAAAAAAGCAGGGGTAAAACAGGATAAACCCTTTGAGGCCCATCCTGGGAATATTCAAGATATATTGGTGGAGCTGAGCGGGATCGAACCGCTGACCTCGTGAATGCCATTCACGCGCTCTCCCAACTGAGCTACAGCCCCACAAGGCTTTATTCTATTACCATAGCTAAAACTTATAGTCAACCAACCTAAAAAAGAGATTTCTTAGGAACAAAAGAGTTTTAAGCTTATAAAACAAAAGCCCAATTTCTTTCTCTAGAGTACCCCTAAAAAATAATTTTGTTACAAGCAAGTAACTAGTGTCACTACGTAAAAACGAAAGTCCGAGCGCACTACTGTTATTTAAACGGAAAGATTGTCATTTTTTCATCGTTCACGCAAACTTGCTGAATATACCACTATAACCAAGGTACTTTATCAGAGGAAGCAGGGCTGTAATGTAACAAGGCCACTGAAAAAAGTTCAAATGCCTCTAAATCTTCTCCTAAAAATTGTGTGTCTTGCACATGCAACCACAAACTAGACCTGGAAATGTTGTTCCTCGATCTGCTTTTATCTTGCTTTTTAACTGGTATGGTTTTTTATATAGCACCTCTCAAATCCACACGAAACTAGGAAGAGCCAGGGGAAAATAGACAGAACAAAAATTTTTAAAAATCATACAATTACGGTCTGTTTAAGTTGATTGGAATGCTTCCACCATATGTAGGTTCATCAGGGCTTACGACACCTTCTGGTATGGTAGGAACATTTTCGGCACCTAATAAGTATCCGCCATCCAAAACAATTCTTGCTCCAGTCATATATGTAGCTTGAAATACCAGGAAATTTACAGCTTTTACAATCTCTTCAATAGAACCTATTCGACCTAAAAGTATATGATTTTTGAGCTCTCTTTTTTCAGTTTCCTTTAAAAGCCCCCATCCCCTGGTTTTTGGCCCATGTCTTGTTTCAAAAAAACCAAGACAAAGTTCATTTACTCTAACTTGTGGTGCCCCAATTCTAGCCCACTGTTCTGTCAAAAGACCAATTGCCCTATTTGATAGACTATAACAGTCATTAAATATTAAACCTGCAGGACCTGTACGTCCAACAAAACCAGAAATAGAACTAATATTTAATACACAAGCGTCCTCAGAACTTTTTAAATAAGATATAGCCTCTGTAAATAAATACCACTTGGCGGTAACGGTAGTTTCAAACTCGAGTTGCCATTGTTTTTGAGTATAAGGCCCATGAACAACAGGCCAACCTCCCCGTTCAACATTATTTATTAAGATGTCAAGTCTGCCAAACTCTTTTATGGCAGTTTCAACAGCCTTTAAAGCTCCCTGCTTTTGTCTAAGATCTACCTGCACAGCTACATAATCAGCCAATTCTTTGTCATTTAACTGATTATGCATTTCATCCAAGTCGTCCAGCCAGTCAAAATAAGTCAAAACACACCTTACTCCCTTTTTCATAAGGCTTTTAGCAATGCCAAGTCCTATTCCACGAATGGCTCCTGTAACTATGGCTACTTTTTCCATGGAGAATAACCTCTATTTTTTTCAAAATAATATAAAAATCCTTAATAAAGTAAACTTGTTTTATTTAAAAAGAGATCCTTTGCCACTAGTAGATTGTTTATTAAATGGATATACTATAAAAAATATCAAAAAAACGAGGTTAAGAATTATGTTTGCACCTAAAGATGTTGAAAGGCCAATAGTGCCTGTCAGGCTTGATCTAGATAGTACTATATGCTTTAGCTGTGATAAAGAATTAGCCTGTTTTACAAAATGTTGCCATAATAACAGTGCATTTCTCACTCCATACGACATAATCAGGCTTAAAAATCGCTTGGGCATCCCTTCTGATGAATTTTTACTCCTCTATACGTTACCAGGGAAAATAGAGGCCTCTGATTTACCTGTACCGGTAATGAAACTTAGAGAGGATAAAAACAATGCTTGTCCTTTTTTGGGAGAAGAAGGATGCACAGTCTATGAAGACAGGCCTGTTGCTTGCCGTTACTATCCAGTTGCAGCCGGCCTCTTTCATAATCATGATGAGCTTAACAATGAAAACTTCTTTGCACTAATTAAAGAAGGTCACTGCCTAGGCCACGATTTAGGTCAGGAGATGACAATTGCTCAGTGGAGAGAAGATCAAGGAATACCTCCATATGATGAACATAATAAGGGATGGGTTGAAATAATACTCAGAAGAAAAAGCCTTGGTCCATTTGTGAACATCCCAGAAAAGACCTTACAGATGTTCTTTATGGCTAGTTACAACTTAGATGCATTTAGACGTTTTGTGTTAAAAAGTAATTTTTTAACAAATTATAAATTCTATATTTTTTTGATATAATTACAAAAGCGAAACACGAGTGAATTCCTCACAAACACAAGAGTCCATTTCCCCGAATGGACTCACCTCACTAAAATAACTTACCCTCAATTTTTTTTTTTGCTCATCTAAAAATTTTTTAATAAGATTTTCAATAACTTTTGATTTAATCAATGCCTTTTCTTTACAAAAATCATCAAATTTCTCTATTACCTC
>CAYMRT010000211.1:0-2441 GCA_964392885.1 uncultured Desulfobacterales bacterium
CTTACTGCTCATCATTTGATAAATTCTAAGCTATTTTCCAGCCAGATACAAGATTTCTTTGCGCGTAGTCAACTTTCTCAGTTTATGGATCAGGTTAATCCATTATCTGAGATGACCCATAAACGTAGGTTAAGCGCTTTAGGTCCAGGTGGTTTATCCAGAGAACGGGCTGGGTTTGAGGTTAGAGATGTTCATCCTACTCATTATGGTCGTGTTTGTCCTATAGAAACACCAGAAGGGCCTAATATAGGACTTATAGCTTCTCTTACAAATTGTGCTCGTGTTAATGAATTAGGGTTTATAGAAACCCCTTATCGTAAGGTTGTTGGTGGGAAGGTAACTAAGATTATAGAATATCTTACTGCAGATAAAGACCAGTCGGAAAAGATAGCACAATCTAATGCACCGATAGATGAGGATGGGAACTTTTTAGAACAAGAAATTGCATGTCGATATAAAACAGATTTTCCTAAATGTCATCCCAAAGAGATAAGCTATATGGATGTGACCCCGTTGCAGATTGTTTCTGTTGCTGCCTCTTTGATTCCTTTTCTTGAACATGATGATGCAAACCGTGCATTAATGGGGTCTAATATGCAGAGGCAGGCGGTTCCGCTTATGATTCCAGAGGTCCCATATGTTGGTACAGGTATGGAAGCAAAGGTTGCACGGGATTCACAGGTTTTGGTAATAGCTAAAGAGTCAGGAACAGTTACAAAGGTAGACGCTACTGAGATAGTGGTTGATAATACTGTTTATCCGTTAAAGAATTATCAGAGGACAAATGCAAACACATGTATACATCAGCGGCCATTAGTAACTATTGGGGAAAAAGTGAAGGCAGGACAGGTTCTGGCTGATGGTATCGCTACATGTAATGGCAGACTAGCTTTAGGCAGGAACGTACTTGTAGCATTCATGCCGTGGAGAGGATATAATTTTGAGGATGCTATTCTTATTAGCGAGAGGCTTGTACGGGAAGATGTGTTTACTTCTATCCATATAGAAAAATTTGAGGTGGAATGTCGTGAAACAAGGCTTGGGAATGAAGAGATTACCCGTGATATCCCACACGTAGGAGAAGAGGCTTTGGCTAATTTGAATGAGGATGGAATTGTACGTATAGGTGCGGAAGTAAAGCCAGGGGATATTTTAGTAGGTAAGGTTACACCTAAGAGTGAAAAGGAACTTTCTCCTGAGGAAAGGTTGCTTAGGGCTATATTTGGAGAAAAGGCTGCAGATACACGGGATACGTCATTGACTTTGCCTCCAGGGGTTGAAGGAGTTGTTGTTAATATTGAGGTGTTTCAGCGCAATGAACGCGGAAGGAAAAGTAAAGCAGATAAACAAAAAGAACAGGCAGCGATTGAAAAGATAAAAGCATACTATAAGCAGGAAATACAATTTTGTGAGGAAGAAAGAGAGAAAAAACTTTGTAAGCTTTTGGGTGTTGATAAAAAGAAACTAAGTAAAATTAAATTTGATAGTTTTGAAGATGGATCAGAAGAGCGTGAGATAGTACAGTTTTATGATGATAAGATTGCAGAGTTAATGGTAGAGGAGGCAAATGAGATAGAGCGTGCAAAAAGAGGCGATGAACTCCCAGCAGGAGTTTTGAAACGAGTTATCGTTTATGTTGCTACTAAGAGGAAGATATCTGTAGGAGATAAGATGGCAGGTAGGCATGGAAATAAAGGTATTGTTTCTAGAATATTGCCTGAAGAGGATATGCCTTTTTTAGAGGATGGTACACCAGTGGATATAGTGTTAAATCCTTTAGGAGTCCCGTCAAGAATGAATGTAGGGCAGTTGTTAGAAACTCATCTCGGGTGGGCAGCAAAGGCACTTGGTTTTTATGCTGAGACGCCTGTGTTTAATGGTGCCACAGAGGAAGAGATTAGAGCATGCCTTAAAGAAGCAGGTCTTCCTGAAGATGGTAAGACAGTTGTTTATGATGGTTATACTGGTCTTCCATTTGATCAGAAGATAACGGTAGGTGTGATTTATATGTTAAAGCTTAATCATCTAGTAGATGAAAAGATTCATGCTAGATCTATTGGTCCATATTCTTTAGTTACTCAGCAACCTCTTGGTGGTAAGGCCCATTTTGGTGGACAGAGGTTTGGAGAGATGGAGGTATGGGCATTAGAAGCATATGGTGCTGCTTATACTTTGCAGGAGATGCTTACGGTGAAGAGTGATGATGTTGCTGGGCGTAGCCGTATGTATGAGGCTATTGTAAAAGGTCAGCAGAAGCTAACTCCTGGAACCCCAGAATCTTTCAATGTTCTTGTTAAGGAACTTCAGGGACTATGTTTGGATATAAAGATGTTAAAGGCAAACTCTGAAGATGAAAAGGATAAACTTCTGGCAAAATTAAAAGAAGGTAAAAAAGATAATAAAAAGAAATAGCTATGGGTAAGAAAAAAGAAGAATATCTT
>CAYMRT010000212.1:0-5601 GCA_964392885.1 uncultured Desulfobacterales bacterium
ATAGCTTTCTCAAGCTCTTCTTTTTCTTCAAAGATGGTTTTATTTACATCTTCATTATCGCTCACCTCTAAAAAAAGGCTCTTTGACTTTTCAAAGATCAAATCAGAACCTGCAAGCCCAACAGCAGAAAAGACACCTGCTGTTTGTGGTATAATTACCCTTTGAATTTCAAGCTCTTCTGCAACTTCAAGGGCATGAAGGCCTGCTGCCCCTCCAAAACTCACCATGGAAAAGCGCCTTGGATCATATCCCTTTTCAATAGACACCTCCCTTACAGCCTGAACCATATTTGTATTTACTAACTTAATTATACCTAGTGCGGTTTCAACTGCTGAAAGGCCAAGTGCTGTGCCAAGACGTTCCATGGCCTCTCTTACTTTTTGTTCAAAAAGCTTCATTCTACCAGCTAAGAATTTGTCTGCTCTAAGTCTTCCCAAAAATAAATTGGCATCTGTAACAGTAAGTTCTTTACCTTTTCCATAACAAATCGGGCCTGGATCTGCACCTGCGCTTTGTGGTCCAACCTTGAGCAAACCACCTTTGTCAATCCAAGCAATTGAGCCCCCTCCGGCTCCAACTGTATGTACATCTATCATAGGAAGGTTTATTGGAAAGCCTTGTATTTTGTAGTCTCTGGTATAAAGAAGCCTTCCGGGGCAAAGAGCTACATCTGTTGAAGTGCCTCCCATGTCAAAGGTTATTATCTCTTTGATACCAAGTGCCTTCCCAAGTTCAAGACCTGCAAGTACACCTCCTGCTGGCCCTGAAAGGATTGTACTTACTGCATATTCCTCAATACCTCCTGCTGGCTGACATCCTCCACTTGACTGTTGAATAAAAAGTCTTCTGGTATTCAGCTTTTTTTCAAGCCTCTTTATATAGTCTCCAATCACAGGCCCAAGATAGGCATTTATTACAGTTGTACTTGTACGTTCAAACTCTCTAAATTCTGGCAAAAGCTTAGAGGAAAGAATTGGCCTTATGCCATTTTTTTCCAAAAAGCCTCCTATCTTTTTTTCATTCTCAGGATTTTGGTATGAATGTAAAAAACATACAGCTACAGATGAATAGCCCCCTTTTTTAATAAAAGAAAGGGCATCGTTAAACACGTTTTTTTGAGGACTCTTTAAAACTATGCCTTCAGCATTTATACGTTCATCTATTCCAAAAACATCTTCTCGCTCAATAATATTTGGTGGCTTTTCCACAAAAAGATCATAAAGGCTTTCTCTTGCCTGCCTGCCAATAAAGATAACATCCTCAAATCCTTTTGTTGTTAATAAACACGTTTTGGCCCCTTTTCTTTCAAGAAAGGCATTTGTGCCAACGGTAGTGCCATGGACAATCTCAATTTCCTTTGAACCAAGATCTCCAATAAGCTCCTTAAGGCCATTAATAATGGCAATAGAAGGGTCTTTGGGTGTAGAAAGGACCTTCCATTTTTTTATTTTTCCATCTTTTTGCAGTAAAATAAAATCAGTAAAGGTGCCACCAGTATCTATCCCCAATATATAGAAAGCCATTATTTTTCCTTGATCTCCTTATCAATTAATACACGTTCTACTTTGAGAGTTTGACAATCTAATACACCAAAGCCAGCTGGCTCTTTTTTACCTAATATCTCGCCTGGATTTATAAGAGTACACTTTTTTACCCTTTCGATGTGCCAAAGGTGTGTATGCCCAAACAACACAAGATCATAATCACCTGATTTTGCTACTTTTCTAGCTAGAAAAGGATCATGTATAAAGCCAATTTTTTTCCCTGAAAGCTCTAGTTCACCCAACCATCCGTGAAATATAACCTTGTCTGACATGGCGGCTATACGTTTAAAAAGGAGAAACTGGTCTCCATTGTTGTTCCCAAAAATCAAATGAAAAGTAACGTCAAAAGGTTCAAGCTCCTCAAGCATAAATGGTGAAATTAAGTCTCCAAGATGGATTACATGCTTTATTCCCATATATTCTATTAGCTTAAGTGCCTTTCTAAAATTCCATATGTGATCATGGCTATCACTCATTATGGCTATTTTCATGAGCAGACACTCCTGACTTTTCAAATTCAATTAGAATCTTTTTTATCTCTATACCACAAGAGAATCCTGTAAGACCTCCGTCTTTAGCTACAACCCTATGGCAAGGAATGATAATTGGCAAAGGATTTCGTTTCAATGCCTGACCAACTGCCATTGGACTTCTGCATGAGATCCTTTGGGCAAGCTCTCCATAACTAATAGTATTGCCTGGAGGTATTTTCAGGCATTCAGACCAGACCCTTTTTTCAAATAAGCTTCCACATACAAATATAGGCAATGGAAAAGATGACAAGTTGCTCCTTAGAAGATAGCTTTTAAGATGTGCCGATAAAGAAGGAAAATACATTTTAACTTTTGCATCTAAAGGTCCTGTTGAAAGGATAAGCCTTGTTAAAAAGCGATTTTTTATTTGGAGATTGACTGTTAAGCATCCAATAGGTGAAAGATCAAGGACATCTTGAAAAATTACCCAGTCTTCTTTTGAACTAATGCTCATATCCCATAAAGCTTATATCCTTTTTCTGTCCATTTGGATATATTGCAATCACTCCTCGGCCCTTTGCAATCTTACCAATCTTAATAGGCCGTTTTTTTAATAAGGTGCAAACCTTTGCCTCCATTTCTTTTGCTCTTTGTGGCTCAATTGTCCAGATAAGCTCATAATCTTCTCCTCCAAACAAAGCGAAATCGAGACAATCCTTTCCGACCTTTTTTGCAACAACCTTGAGTGCCCTTGAAATTGGGAGTAAGTCTATGAATATCTCTGCCATAACCCCACTTTCCTTACAGATATGAGCTAAGTCTGTTGCTATGCCATCGGAAACGTCAATGAGAGAATTTACTCCTATTTCAGCAAGGAGTTTTCCAAGAGCAATTTGAGGAAATGGATCAATGTGTCTCTTTATAAGATATCTTTTAATCGGTATGGGGATATGTCTTGTTTTTTTTTCCAAGATATAAAAACCAAGGGCTGAATCTCCCAAAAAACCTGAAGTGTAAATAAAATCTCCTTCTTTTGCACCAAATCTGTGGATAATTTTATCTCTAGGAGCAGCTCCAATTAATGTGAGGGTAAGCCCTAAGCATTTTTCAGTTTTTGATACTGTATCTCCTCCAATAAGGATAGCATCAAACTCATAAAGCCTATCTATGAGACCTTTTAAAAAATGATCTAAAAAGGCATCGGTTACAAGTTGTTTTGGTATTTCGCAATTTAAAAGTGCGTACATGGGGCTTGCGCCCATGGCTGCAATATCACTTAAGTTAATTGAGGCTAGCTTTTTGCCAAGTAGATATGGGGTATAAAATTCAAGACGGAAATGTACATCTTCCAAAAAGGTGTCAGTTGTTATGAGTATATTTTTATTGGTAAAGGGGACGATCTCTGCACAATCATCCCCTATTCCAGTTACTAAGTTCTTTTTTAAAGATTCTGGCAGAAGTCTTTGGCTATAAGCCTTTATTTTCTCGATTAGTTTATGCTCCAACTCTAGCCAACAATCTCTAATTCACTAAAAAAATACTTTATTTCAGTGGCAGCAGTTTCTGGGGCATCTGAACCGTGAACTACGTTTTTCTCAATGTCTGTGGCAAAATCAGCTCTTATAGTACCAGGTTCTGCCTCTTTGTAATTTGTAGCTCCCATAAGCTTTCTATACTTAGAAATGACTCCTTCTCCTTGAAGCACCATTACCACAATAGGACCAGAAGACATAAAATCTGTAAGACTATCAAAAAAAGGCTTCTCTTTGTGAACAGCATAAAACCCTTTGGCCTCTTCCTTGGTCATATGTATCATCTTCATTGCAACGATTTTTATGTCTGCTGCCTCTAATCTCTTTATCACTTCTCCAATAAGACCGCGGCGCACTCCATCTGGCTTAATGATTGAAAGGGTTCTTTCCATGTTTTCCTCCTAATTTTAAAGATTTTTGTTGGGAGTTGTTTTATAACTCAAGTTACAGATGATTTAAATAGCAGTTGCGTTTATTTTTTTATGCTCTTTATCTTTTCTAGGACAGTCCAGAGGGTGTTACTATATCTATTTTGATATCTATCTCCAGGATACCTAATCTTTCTTAACCATCTGATTATGCCCAATCGAGGCTTTTCAGTGACAAACATATCTTTTATATGCAAATTTAAATCTGTTGCCTTGTGAACAATAAACTCTCTTGCATCTTCAAGATTGAAAAACCACTTATGTCTATCTACGGGCTTACTTAGTGGTAAACCATAATGTTTGAACTGACCTTTTCCTCTACTAATAGGTCTTCGCGCGTCATTCCAACAGTTGGGCAAAGAAATAATAATAAATCGGCTCGAAACTCGTACGAGTTCGTCAAAAATAAAGTGGAGATTATCAAGGTGCTCCAGTACATCGATACAGAGAACTGAAGTAAAAGAATTATCCTCAAATGGGAGACGATCTATATTCTCCAGGTTCAACTTAATATCAGGGTTACCAGCAATGTCAATTCCTGTGTATGACTTTGGATTTAAGAGATTGCGAAGAGGGGCCTCAAAACACCCTACATCTAATATGGATTCATTTAGATACTCAGCAAAGTGGGTAGCAATAAATCTACTTCTATCTTCTCTAGATGGAAATTTTATATAAATTGTTGGTAACGGCATGGTATATATTATTTACTTTTAATACAATGCATCTTTAAATAGTTTATACTTATATACGAATTTAATTAATTTGACAAATTTCATGGAGTTTACATCAGAAGACCTTTCTTAATGATAAGTATATAAGTATTTCCTTCTAACCGAATTGAAAGCCTTTTGTTAGGAGGTTAATAGTGAAGTAAGTAAATTTTACCTTCTGGCAAAACTTAAACTTGTAGTATAGGAGCCTTTTTATACGTTATTTGTGCAACACCAAATGAAATGGCAGTAAATAGCCAATAAAGTGTTGCGCTTCCATGAATAAAACCATCTGTAAACATGTTAGTTATCCAAAATGTTACTAAAAAAGTCATAGAAGAGAGCATCAGAGCTTGTGTCTTTAATTCCTTAGCACTCTTAAAAGCCTTATAATATATGAAAAATTGCATGATTATAATAAAGAACAAGAGAAATGCTCCTTGAACTCCAAATTGTATGGCATAGTCAATAAAGACATTATGTCCATGCACAAGTCCTGCTTTTTTTATGATGTCGGAATTGTGAAGTTTATAGAGCTTCATGCACGGACCTTTTGGCTTAAAGGGAGATTTGGCTATCTCCTCTAAAAAGACCTTATATGTTGATATTCTAAGCGGTATTGAACCTCCCTCCCTTATTGCCTCTTGAATATTACCGCTTAACATGAGCCCCCAATTTTCTCTTACAATATGTCGTTGATTGCCAGTTACAAAAAAAATAGCTATAAGGGCTGCGATAAATCCACAAGCATATATTAAGTAACGTCTGTAACCTCTGATTATCAAACTAGAAAAAATCATGCCAATAATTGTGGCTACTATTGCTCCACGCCTTGTCGTGTTAAACAGTATAAAAAGATTAAAAAAAACAAGCAGTAAAGAAATAGTTTTCTGCTTAAAATTATATAAAAG
>CAYMRT010000213.1:0-7052 GCA_964392885.1 uncultured Desulfobacterales bacterium
TTATTTTTGTTTTAATAAATCTCTTATTTCAGCAAGTAGCAGCTCTTCATTAGATGGTTTTGGCTCCTCTTTTGGCTCTTCTTCTTTCTTCTTCTGCAGGGTATTCATAGCCTTCACCACTAAAAAATAGCAAAAGCTATAATGATAAAATCAACAACACTCTGGATAAACTTACCATAATTCAAAGTAACTGCTGGCGTTTTCCCCATAGCTTCTTTAAGAGTAATAGCAAGACTAGTAAAATCAACTCCTCCAAGTAAAAGACCTATTGGTGGCATCAACACATCAGCTACAAAAGAAGAGACAATCTTACCAAATGCAGTACCAACAACAATACCTACAGCCATATCAACCACGTTTCCTCTAACTGCAAATTCTTTAAACTCCTTCAATAGACCCATAACCAACATACCTCCTTCAAATTAAAATTAAATTAATAAGAATGAGATAAAAATAATATTTATACTAATCCTAATCTATTTTTTATTATTACTCAAGTAAACTAAAAAGCTAAAAAATATTAAAACGAGTATATTAAAACATTTATAACCATTAAAAAACATTAGATAATTAATGTTACTCCTAGCTGCTGAATAAAAGATAGCTAGAAATTAACAACTAATTAATGTTATTAACTCTTGGAAATAAATAATAGATTTTAGTCATGCGTTAACAAATCAGGAACAAAAAATAAAGCACCAATAAAGATACCTGAAAAAAATCCAAAAAAGTGTGCTAATATATCAGTATTTCCTGGGCCAGTGCCAAGCATACCTAAAAGAGCAAGGCCTGATAAAAACACTTTAAAACCCTCTTTCGCCCCCTTAAAGTGTTCTTTTATTATTTTTATAACACAAAAGGCACCAATTGCCCCAAATATAGCTGTAGAGAGTCCAATTGAAATATGATCCTTTCTGTAAACTAAAGCAGTTAGATAATTACCAAGTCCCCCAGAAAAAAACACAATTAACCAGCCTTTAATCAACCCTGTCTCTTCAAAAAGTATAATAAAAAATAAGGCTGCCATGAATGCATTGCTAAAAAAATGGCTAGGATCAGAGTGTAAAAAAAGTGCAGAAAGCACACGCCATAGCTCGCCATCAAGGATCTTTTCTGCATCTGCTGAAAAATTCTTTAGCAAAAAATCTCTTACTTCATATCTAAAGGTAACAGACATAAAAGAGATTAATACAAGTATGGAGACAAGACTCTTTTTGAGGTAAAGAAACTGTCTGGGCTTCCCCTTTTTAGCCTTTTCCTTTGATAAAAACTGCCTATTTTCTTTACAAAAGAGCTCTATTTCATCTCTAGCTTTATCAAAAAAATGTTCTTCCACTAAGATGGAAGAGACAATTTGTAGGTGGTCGTCTTTTAATTTTAAAAGGTGAGGTATTCCTCTTGCTGTTAAAACTAAAGAAAAAAGCCTTATCTTTTCAGTATCGTCTGATTTTAAAAATATTATATAATTATTTTTTTCTTCATCTTTTTTCATAAAAAGATAAGGCCTTGCTCAAAGGCAAGGCCATTTAGAAGGTATTAAAAATATTGCCTAAAGCTCTCCCTTTAAAAATCTTTCAATAGAATCTGCTGCTATTCTTCCCTGATATGCTGCCTTTGCCACGGTCTGCGGCCCAAGCACATCATCACCTCCAGCAAAGATCCATGGGACAGAGGTTTGAAGAGTCTCAGGATTTACTTCAAAAGTGCCCCAATCTGTCCGCTTCACTTCGATACCATTTATGACAGTTGGATTTACTCTCTGGCTTATAGCGGCAACTATTGCATCAGCCTCAATAAAAAAGTTAGAACCTTCAATTGGAACAGGCCTACATCTGCCAGATGTATCACATTCACCAAGTTTCATCCTTATGCACTCGATCTTGCTTAGTCTTCCATTTTCTCCATGAATCGCTACAGGTGCAGCCAAAAACTCTATTCTAACTCCCTCCTCTTCAAGATGATGAATCTCTGCTTGCGAAGCTGGCATCTCCTTTTTGGTACGTCTATAAAGGATAAAAACATCCTTTGAACCCTTTCTAAGTGCAACTCTAGCTACATCAATAGCAACATTTCCTCCCCCAACTACTACTACTCTGTTCCCCAAGTTAATATCCTTACCTAAAAACACTTCTCTTAAATAATCAACTCCATGAAGAACTCCCTCTAGATCCTCTCCAGGGATGCCTAACTTTCTACTCTCATGAGCTCCTACGCCAACAAAGACTGCATCAAACCCTTCATCTTTTAAGTCTTGCAAGGTCTTATCCTTACCGATGGTTACCCCATCGATAATTTCAACACCGCAACTTTTAAGTGCATCAAACTCTGCCTTTATTATCTCTCGTGGAAGCCTGAATGGCGGGATGCCAACTGTCAACATTCCACCAAGGACTGGAAGCGTATCAAATATAGTGCAATTTATACCCTTGTGGGCAAGATTATAAGCTACAGTCATGCCGGCAGGGCCTGAACCCACAATAGCTACCTTTTTCCCAATTGGCATAGCACATGGTTCCATTAAATTTTTATTATTTTCAACCATCCAATCAACCACATACCTTTCAAGCATTCCAATGGCAACTGGATCACCCTTTTTACCTCTTATGCACTTACCTTCACACTGAAATTCTTGAGGGCAAACTCTAGAACATATTGCAGGCATGGAGCTTGTTTTTCTTATTGTCCAGTAGGCATCCTCAATCTGTCCTTCACGAAGTAACTTTATAAATCCAGGAATATCATTGTGTAGAGGGCAACCTTCAACACAGCCTGGCTTTTTACACTGAAGACATCGTTCTGCCTCAAGTTTGGCTGTCTCTGCATCATAACCGAAAACAATCTCTTTAAAATTATCTATTCTTTCCTCAACGCTGAGTTCCTTTGGTTTTTGGCGTGGTATTGCCATTCTCTCCTTTGGTTTCATTCTTCCTCCTTGACAATGGTATTTTCACATGCCTAAATGATTAAAAACCAAAATTAAGGAGTAATCAATAACATGGATTATTTTTGTGCAAAGGATAATTGTGAAACAGATGTTAGTAAAGGTTGCAGACATCCTAACGATTACTGCACCCATAGACAATCTTGTATAATTCATTTTATGGAACAAGAGGCTAAAAGAGAAGAAAAAAAGAAAAAAGAAGAGTTAGATTAATCTCTTAAAAATTTCTGTGGTAATAAGATCTTATAGTAATCTCCTTTTGAAGTAAAATTTGCACAAAGAAATCCTATAATGGCCCCTGCTACAACATCTGTTAAAAAATGGGCCTGTCCAACAACCCTTCCAAGGCTAATTAACATGGCACTGCCCAACCAAAGGATTTGCAATCTGGGGATAAAATAACAGAGACAAAAAGCTATGGAGAATGATGCTGCTGCATGACCAGATGGAAATGAGTGGAAGTCGCTAGCCATATTAAAAAAATCTATCTGCCAGCTTGGCAGCTCCATGCCCGGCCTAGGCCTTCCAATGACAACTTTTAAGAGATAACCAGCTACACCTGAAAGGGCTACAGCAACACTGCAAGATACGACAATCCTTTTAAAATCCTTTTTGGTCAACAGCTTATTAAATAAAGCAATAAAAATAGAAAATATTATCAAGCTAAACCCGTTCCCAAGATAATCAGCAGCATGTGCCCACAAGGTACCAATCTGACTATTTGATATTGGCAAAAGCTTATAATAAAGCCATTCATCAACTGGTAAGGCCAAGAGAAAAAAAGCTAATAATACTAGGAAAGTAGGGGAAGGACTTGGCAATTTCATTACCAAATGCCCCTCATGCCATATTCGCGTCTAATTCTGTCAATACGGCGTTCTAAATCAACGCGCCATTCAGCATGAATTCTTGCACTAGGAGGGCTTATAAGTTCAGGCAGACCATAAACCAGCCTATCTGCTGCCTGACTTGCCTCAATGACCGCCTCAACACTTCTTGCCCCAAATTTATACTTAGCTATTAGAAGTCTTAAGAGTAAACCAGAGGTCTTTCTGGCAGCCTTTTTCCAGTGGGTTTCCATCTGATGCGCAATAATAAAAGCCCTTTTAAGGAGTATTCGTTTTAGCTTTTCAAGGTCTTCCTTAGTTGTAGAGTCTCTTAAAAGTTCCTCAGGAATATCAATACCGTCAATATCCAATACCACTCTAAGCCTACTTAAAAAGTCTGGTATCTTTAAGGCCTTGACAAGTCTTAATGCCTCAGCATCTGGCGTGTGTAATATACTCTCCATTGATGAATAAGAATCCTTTACTCCACCTGCAAAAACAAAGATGCTTCGGCCTATGTAGCGTGGGATACCATTTACATATGTAACTCCATCTTGCATAGACGGTAAAAAATAACGCAGATAACCAAATTCATGCCCCTCATACTGACAGTCAAATTCATCCCAAAAGGCAACTGGTACCCTACCCTTTGCTACACTTGCTCTCACTAAATCGATAGCAGAATTTATCTCTTCAGGTCCGGAAAACTGGGTAAGATTAAATTCAAAAAATTCAAATGGGTTTTGATCAAAATTTTTGGCAATAACTCTTGCCACTTCTTCAACTGCAAAAGACTTTCCTGAACCAGGAGGACCAAATACCCCAATACAAAGTGGCCTTTTACAAACATCACGCATTACATAACTATTCATTACTCCCTGTAGAGTTACAACAGGGGCAATCTCTGCAGGATCTGTAGTTCTCAAATTGCCAACATTGAACATTCGCAAATCTTTAAAGCCACTTTTTCTGTTAACTTCCTCCTTTAAGTTTTTAAGAACCTGTAAAATCACAGAAATATATCCAAGATCAACCGACTCTTCTGCTGCATAAACAGGGCATCTCTTTTCTACATTTGTAAAAAAACTTCTAAAGGCATTTTTGCGCTCTTCATTCCAATACTGACATGAGACCTGCTCTAATATCCGTTCCATTTCAAGACTATAAGGTGGAAGTTCAAAGAAACACGGATCAGATTCTGTTTCTAAAAAAGAACAAGGAACCCCCTTAGGATAATTTGATGAAAAATCAAGATTTGGAAACTCAAGGGCACCAGTAAAAAAATACCCCTTTTCCCTTAAAAGTTCCCAGTTCATTATTACTCTTTTAGAAAAATCAAAGAAAAAGCTCCTTTCACTTGGAATCTTGCCAAGCCTAAGGGCATCAAGGGCAAGCATAGCAGTAACTAGGGTATCATAACATGGCACTGAACCTCGCTGTCTGTTAGACCCCCTTTCTGGAAGACTACCAGGCTTATGCCTAAACATCATATGACGAGGGCCAACATATAGCAGGGCATTTGGGAATATCTCTACCATTATATGACACTTAAATCTCATAGAAGAAGCACGCCAAAGGCCAACCTCTTCTGATTTTAAAGCACGAATACACATTGCCACAAGCGACTCCCATACTACCGCACTATCCATCTCCATCCTGGTAGTCTCAAGATCTGAGAGCCTACAGAAGAGCATGAACTTGTTACCAAAATTATCAGCCCAATCTTGCCAGTGGGCTGGAGTAATCCCTAAAGCCATAACCCAGGCACTTGGATTGTCTTTTTTTAACTCTCTGGCAATGTTAGGAGGATTACCTCCATCATCAACAATTATAATGCCTGTATTATCTTTAGCCTTTTCCCTATTTTTAGGGCTTGTTAAATCTATTTTATCAGGATTTTTAGGCCTGCCTCCAGGAGGAAGGATTTGGCGCATCATAAACCAGCCATGATCTCCCTCCTCAAACGTATCACTTTTTTTATAAAAGATTTGAAAAACATCTTTGGGCTCGCCATAAGAGATGGTATGAATCTTAGGTGTAAGTTCACTTGGAGTTAAAAAGGCCGAAAGCCATGTAAGGCACTGTTCAAGCCTTCCTTCTTCAATTGTTACATCTCCAGCTAAAAGCTCTATTAGATCTCCTGGATTATATCCGTATGCTGGAAGATTGCCCTCGGCAATCATGCTTACTTCTTTTATAGGTAAATTGGTAATTCTGACCTTTGAACCTAAAAGTAGGAGTTTTTGCCTAGACATATGTCTTATACCCCTGTTGCGTCAATCAATTCCACTGCCAAATAGGTCCATCAACTTCAGTTGGACTGGTAGGTGTTATAACTTTTTTTTCTGAAAAATTATCTTTTTCTAAAGTAGAATCTAAGTGGCTATCTTCTGAATCCTTTTGGAAGTCTTGAGTTAATGAAGTTGGAGTGTTGCCTTTTTCTTCTTTAGTAGTTCCGCTAACTCTACTAATACCTTCTGTAAAAGAGCCAATTACATCACTTACGTCTTTGGAAGAAGCCATTTTAGGCTTGGTGGCATCTGGTTTTTCCACCTTTGGCTCTTCATCAAGATCAATGTCTATTTCCATATCTTCTTCATCTTCTCCAAAGGGCCAAAGCCAAGAATACCATGGATGTCTTTTCTTTTCTTTTTCTTCTTTTATGCCTATCTTCTCCAACTCCTTATAAACCTCATCCATACTTACAGGTTCTGGAATATTAAAATCTACATTAGGTGGAGGAGGAATGGGGACCTCTTTTGATTCAATTATCTTTGGAGCCTCCTTCTTTCCTTTGTTTAACTCAGGAGCTCTTGCAATTAAAAGTTCCTTTTTTCTCTCCTTTTCCTTTTCTTCTTCACTGCTTCCAAAGGGCCAAAGCCAAGAATACCAACTTTTTTGGCCTTTTTTAGTTTTAGCTTCTACACTAGGAATTGGATCTAATTTTGGAGGAGTATCTTCATCATCTTCTTTATTGTAAGGGTCAGGAATAGGCATCCAAGACTCTGTATCTTCTTGATCTTGATTTGCCTGCTGCTCTACTTTTACCTTTTCTTCTTCCTGCCTTTTCTTTTCTTGTTCTATTTCTTTAGCCTCATCTTTTTCCAGATTTTCACGAACCAGCACATCTGGATGCATTCTTGCCAATTCAAAATCATTTTTAATTTTTTTTCCCTCTCCTTGTTGAGTAACACTCATCATAGAGGAAAAAGTATTTAATACGTCTCCTGTATTTTTGATGTTATCAGCAAGCTTTGCACTAAAAAGAGAAATATCTCTTGCAA
>CAYMRT010000214.1:0-6607 GCA_964392885.1 uncultured Desulfobacterales bacterium
AGAAAATAGATAAAGTTAATATCTTAAATTTAAGAGAGGAGATGCCATGACAAAATGCTTAAAAGATATAATGGTTGTTATAACTACCTGCGGGAAAGAAGAAGATGCCAAGATTCTTGCCCAAAAACTTATTGAAAAAAGACTTGCTGCTTGTGCCCAAGTTTATGGTCCCATAACGAGTTACTATTGGTGGGAAGGGAACCTAGAAGAAGATACCGAATGGCAGGTAAAGTTTAAGATATTAAAAGAAAAGTATGAAGATGCAGAAAAGTTTATAAGGCAAAATCATCCATACGAACTGCCACAAATTATTGCCATCCCTGTTGAAAAATCTTTAAAAGAGTATAGCCTTTGGGTTGCCAAAGAAACTAATGAGAATTAACTTTGGCAGCAAATTTTAGGGAGCTACTGTTATGAAAAGCGTTTTTAACCTGGCTTTTGAAAAACAAAATGGCCTTTTGCCAGTTATTGCTCAAGATTACAAGACAGGGGAAGTACTTATGCTTGCCTACATGAATAAAGAGGCATGGGAAAAGACCATTGAGACTGGGAAGGCTCACTATTGGTCGCGATCAAGGAATAAACTTTGGCTAAAGGGTGAAACTTCTGGTCATATACAAGAGGTTAAGGAGATTTATGTAGATTGTGACCTAGATACAATACTTTTAAAAATTGAACAAAAAGGAGGGGCCGCCTGTCATACAGGACATAAAAGTTGTTTTTTTCATAAGGTTAAAGGAGACAACTTAGAAGAAGTGGGAGAACTAGTTTTTGATCCAAAGGAGATTTATAAAAAGTGAAAAGGCTAAAGTTTGGCATACCAAAAGGCAGTTTAGAAAAGGCAACAATAGAGTTGTTGGCAAAGTCTGGTTGGAGAATAAATGTGCATCATAGGAGTTATTTCCCTGAAATAGATGATCCGGAAATAGAGTGTAGCATTTGTCGGGCACAGGAAATGTCTAGATATGTAGAAAATGGTACGCTTGATGTAGGAATAACTGGGTATGATTGGATCTTAGAAAACGAATCGGATGTTGAGATGGTAACTGACCTAATCTATTCAAAGGTAAGCAGAAGGCCAGCCAGATGGGTGCTGGCAGTTCCGGCAGATTCCCCCTATAAAAAACCAGAAGACCTTGAGGGGAAAAAGATTGCAACTGAACTTGTAAATTTCACCAAACGTTATTTTTCTGAACGTGGAATAAATGTAAAGGTTGAGTTTTCATGGGGAGCTACTGAGGCAAAAGTGGTTTCAGGGCTTGCCGATGCGATTGTTGAGGTTACAGAAACAGGCACAACCATAAGGGCTCATGGGCTGGTTATAATCGAGGAGCTTATGCAATCAAATCCAAAGCTCATTGCCAATAAAGAGTCTTGGAAGGATGAGTGGAAAAGAAAAAAAATAGAGCAAATAGCAATGCTCATGAAGGGGGCATTAAGGGCTGATAGGCTTGTTGGCCTTAAGATGAATTGCCCCAAGGATAAAATCCAAAGGGTAGTGTCTCTTCTTCCAAGTTTAAATGCTCCTACTGTCTCTCCTCTTTATGACGAAAATTGGTGTTCCATTGAAACGGTAATAGATGAGGGTAGTGTGAGAGAGCTCATTCCAAAACTCCATGAGGCAGGGGCACAAGGCATAATAGAATATTCTCTAAACAAGGTGCTTTGATTCTATATTGTTATAATGGAAAAAGGAGCAAGCTGCATAAAAAATGTGCAGTTTTTAAAGAGTGTTTACAATATAAAAGACCTGCCGACTGAGCTTTCAGTTGAGCTTGCCTTTGCCGGCAGGTCAAATGTTGGCAAATCTTCCCTTTTAAATGCCATCTTTGGCAGCAGAAAATTTGTAAAGGTGAGTAGCCGTCCTGGCTTTACCCAGTCATTAAACTTTTTCTTAATAAACAAAACTAGCTATTTTGTTGACCTTCCTGGATATGGCTTTGCAAAGGCCCCAAAAAAAGTAATAGAGAAATGGCAAAAGCTAATAGATGCCTATCTAAAGAAAAGGGCAAATTTAAAGGCTGTTGTTTGCATATTTGACATTAGGCGAAATCTCGATGATCTTGATATAGGCCTTTTAAACTATCTAAGTTCATTAAAATTAAGGCAAATTATAGTATTTAATAAGGCCGATAAGCTTTCAAATAACAAGATTAAGGCAAACCTTGAAAGGGCGAAAATTTTAATGCCATCCGAGATAGATAAGTTCTTTGTTGTCTCTGCAAAAACAGGAAAGGGGCTTAAGAATCTGTTAGATGAAGCAATTTGCCCATTAATTGAAATTTAATGAAATTTCCCTAAACTCCCAAAGATATCATGGAGCCTTCTAAAGGCACTTCCTGCCCTTTCTAAGGCCTTTTCAGCAACTTCTCTATTGCAAGGGCCTTCTATTGCCAGACTTCTTGCATCAAAAATAGCCCTTGTAATCTCCTTAGGGTGTTCTTCATCAAAACATAAGTCAAGCAGATAGTTTGAAAATTGTTTTTCGCTAAGCGAAAAAAAATCTTTTTGCACTGCAGGAAGCGCTGCTGCTACAGCCTTTATTAAAGCATCTGTACAGCTTTTAAGCTTGCTTAAACAGTCTTCAAACTCGCTTTTTTGAAAGGCCTGTTCTGCCTCCTGCAAATTTATTCTTGCATATTTTATAAAGGTTTTTGTTCGAATAAGGCCCATTTTTATTTTTTGTTATTTGTATCAAATATGTTCATATTTTTATAAAATCTTTTTGTTAAAACCTCATCTGCAAGCTCACAAATTTCAAATATAGACTCTAAGAAATCAAGCATTTCTGCCTGACCATCAGGAGTTCTATAGCCGAAATCCTCTTCCCATCTGCCAGAGGAAAGATATTCTTTAAACTCATCTAGATCCTTTTGGTTAAGCATGAAAAGATTATCTTTTTTTTGAGGAATTCAAGAACTTATAGATAATTTCTCCATCTCTAATCCAACCAAGCCTTGCACGAACAAGTTTTTCCTGAAAGGCTTTGTCGGTTTTTATGGCAACTAGCTTATTTCTAAGCTCTGTGTTTAACATTGTGGCCTCTTTGGTTTTATTGAAGAGTTCCTCTTTGTAAATTTTCATTTTATGAAGTCGCCAAAAGCCATAGGGACCAATAGTAACAAAAAGAAACAGAAATACCAGCACAGCAAGATAGAGAAATTTCCACTGATTTTGTGGGGCAGTCCGCCTAGTTCTTGGAGCCCTAGGATATTTTCTATAAGTTGAAATGGTCAACTACCCCTCCCAAAATACATAGAAACTATATTTAAAATAGACTACATATGTCAAATTAGTCAATACCTTGTCATTTTTCTGTCAGTTAAAAAGCCTAGGCGCATCCTTTAAGCGCCTAATTACACGCTCTTTTCCAATTGCAACCATGCAATCAAATATTCCTGGCCCTTTTAACTGTCCTGTTATTACAGTTCTCATGCCATTTATTATAATTCCAGGTTTTATTTGCTTTTTTTCTGCAAAATTCCTAACTGCCTTTTCAGTTTGGTCTAAATCCCAAGGCTCTACTGGTTCAAGATAAGAGGCAAGTTCAGGCAACAATTCCTTTAATTGCGGATGTTTTAGAAGGTTTTTCTTAAGAGCCTTCTCATCTATTTCAAAATCGTCTGCAAAATAAGCCCTTCCCAAGGTAGCAAAGTCTTTTAATGTATGGAATCTACTTCTAATAAGATCGAGAGTTGAAAGAAACCACTCTCTCTTTCCATCTTCATAAGAATCATCCCAAATACCTTGCTTTATAAAATCCTCTTTAACCATTTGAGCAATCTCTTCAATTGGCAAGTGCCTAAGCCACCATGCATTGATATTTATTGCCTTTGGATCTGTAAAAAACTTTGGATCTCCTTTTCTATAGTTAAAGATAGAGTTTGACTTATTAATCCTTTCAAGAGAAAACGCCTGAATAAGCTCTTCTTTAGTAAAGATTTCCTGATCTGTCCCTGGATTCCAACCAAGAAGCACCAAGAAATTAACTAAGGCCCAAGGAATAAAGCCCATTTCCCTATACCACTGTACTGAAACTACTTCTCCATGGGTCCTTTTTGAAATCTTTCTCTTTTTAAGATCAAGGGTAAGGGGCATATGTGCAAACACAGGGGGATTCTTGCCAAGTGCTTCATATAACAATATTTGTTTTATTGTATTTGTCATATGATCTTGCCCCCTTATTATATGAGTGATCTTATCCCTTATATCATCAACCACATTACAAAGGATATAAAGGGGGCTGCCATTTGAGCGGACAATGACAAAATCTTCTATGTCACTATAGTCTTTTTCAATTCTGCCAAGGACCTTATCATTGTACCCTATTTTACCCTCCCTATTAGGAACCTTAAAGCGTATTACATAAGGGAGGCCTGCTTCCTCTCGTTGTCTGATTTCTTCTTCAGAAAGATTTCTGCATGTGCCGTCGTACTTGATATCTCGCTTTTCAGAAAGTGCCTTCTTCCTCTTGGCCTCCAGTTCCTCTTTTGTACAAAAACACTTATATGCCTTGCCATCTTGAAGAAGCCTTTTGGCTACTTCTCTATGTTCAGAGGCAAATTCACTTTGAAAATATGGACCTTCATCCCAGTCTATTCCAAGCCAAGTAAGCCCATCGATTATTCCTTCAATTGATTCTTTGGTTGATCTTTCAACGTCGGTATCTTCAATCCTTAATATAAATTTACCATTATGTTTTCTTGCAAAAAGCCAATTAAAAATTGCTGTCCTTGCTCCTCCAATATGCAAATAACCAGTTGGACTTGGTGGGAAACGTACAATTACCTGTTCAGACATAATATAATCACCCTGTTGTTTTATTTATTTTTCTGTTTTTCCTGTTCTTTGAATTTTTTTTCTATCTTTGCCCAGGTATCTCTCAAAGTAATGGTCCTATTAAATACAGGTGCCTCCTCTGTTGAATCCTTTGAGTCAACACAAAAGTAGCCAAGCCTTTCAAATTGATAAACTGTTCCCGGTTTTGCATCCTTTAAAGAGGGTTCAAGAAGTGCTCCATTAATTATCTCTAGAGAGTTTGGATTAAGATAATCCATAAAGGTTTTTCCCTCTTCCTTGCCCCTGTCAGGATACGGATGATTAAAAAGTCTATCATAAAGCCTTACCTGGGCTGTGAAGGCATGTTTTGCACTGACCCAATGAATAGTCCCTTTTACCTTTCTGCCGTCAGGAGCATGCCCTCCTTTGGTTTTAGGATCATAAGTACATATAAGTGCCTCTATGTTACCTTTATCATCCTTTATTACATCCTTGCAGGTAATAAAATAGGCATAACGAAGCCGGACCTCCCTGCCAGGAGCAAGCCTATAAAATTTTTTGGGTGGATTCTCCATAAAATCGGTCTGTTCTATATAGATTACTCGTGAAAACGGTACCATTCTTGTGCCATAGGAAGGATCTTCAGGATTGTTTATAGCCTCCAGTTCCTCTTCCTTATCTTCAGGATAGTTTTCAATTATTACTTTTAATGGATTCAATACGCCCATGACCCTTGGAGCAGTTTTATTAAGTTCATCGCGAATGCAATGCTCAAGAAGTGCAACATCTACCACACTTTCTTTCTTGGCTACTCCAATCCTTTCACAAAAATCTCTTATTGCAGCAGGAGGGAAACCTCTTCTTCTCATGCCACTCAAAGTGGGCATTCTAGGATCGTCCCAGCCATCCACAACACCTTCTTCAACAAGCTTTATGAGCTTTCTCTTGCTGAGGATTGTATATGTCAAATTAAGCCTTGCAAACTCTATCTGTTGAGGATGCCAAGGCACCTGTAAGGTATCAAGAAACCAATCATATAAAGGGCGATGATCTTCAAATTCCAACGAACAAAGAGAATGGGTTATGCCTTCTATAGAATCAGAGAGGCAGTGAGCAAAATCATACATGGGGTAAATGCACCACTTGTCGCCAGTTCTATGATGGGGCACATGCATTATTCTGTAGATTACAGGGTCCCGCATATTCAAATTGCCAGAGGCCATATCTATCTTTGCCCTTAAAGTACGCTCGCCATCTTTAAATTCACCTGCCCTCATGCGTCTAAATAAATCAAGGTTTTCTTCAACACTTCTATTCCTGTAAGGGCTTTCTTTTCCTGGTTCCGTTAGAGTGCCTCTATATTCTTTTATCTCTTCAGGGCTCAAATCACATACAAAGGCCTTGCCCATTTTTATAAGCTGTTCAGCATATTCATAAAACTTTTCAAAATAGTCTGAAGCATAATAGAGGTGCTCACCCCAGTCATATCCTAGCCAGCGCACGTCTTCTATTATTGCATCAACATATTCTTGCTCTTCTTTAGTAGGGTTCGTATCATCAAAACGGAGATGACACCTGCCATTAAATTCCTTTGCAAATTCAAAGTTCATTACTATGCTTTTTGCATGACCTATATGCAAATAACCATTTGGTTCAGGAGGAAATCGAGTTACTACTTTTCCGCCATATTTATTTGATTTTATATCTTCAATAATTATATTCCTGATAAAATTAGAAGGTTTCTTTTTGCCTTCCTTTTCAGACATGGCTACTCCTATTTTAGATTTTTTAAACAGCCTAATAATAATGCCTAAAGTAAAAAAGAAAA
>CAYMRT010000215.1:0-7712 GCA_964392885.1 uncultured Desulfobacterales bacterium
TCCTTGCACATCTTACTACATATATGCTTAATTTTCATCGTATTTTCGATAAGTTGCCCGTTTTTCAGGAAGCCCTACTTAAAAGATACTTTAATGCTTTTGTGGAGGGCTGTGTTTAAAGATTGATTTGGCCTCATAACTGAGGCCAAACCTTATTTGTTTGTTATTACTAAGGTTGGAGTCTGACAGTGATGAATTACTCCCCTTGTTACGCTTCCTAAGATTAAATCAGCAATGGCACTTCTGCCTGTCCTTCCCATAAAGACCATATCTACTTTATTTTTCTCTGCCTCTGTTGAGATGACTTCAACAGGGTCACCATAAAACCACTTCAGTTCAATTAAATTTTTTGGCACTCCGAGGCTAACCATGGTATCTTTGGCTTCATCTAAAATTTCGTGTGCCTTTTTTTCTGGAGATTCTCCTTTTTCAATTTGCTCTTCATAACTTGCAAGGTCAATTACCCTCATTAGCAATACCTTGTTAACTTCTTCCTTTCTTGCACTAATCAAGATTGAAGCCTCTTTAATGGCTGCTTTTGAAGCTTCTGAGCCATCGGCACAAATTATAGTGGTTTTTACAGGGCATTGCCCTGGCTTAGGAAGCTCTTTGCCTGCAAGATAAAAAGTGACATTAAGGTCCCTGTGTAGAAGATCTTCTGTAACGCTTCCAAGGATCATCTCTTTAACAGGAGAGAGCCCTCTTCTTTCCATAACAATTGTAGAGTAGTTTCCCTCAATAGCCGTATTGTAAATTTGCTCTGCAACTTTTCCGTCTTTTACAAGCTTTTCAACTGGAGTATTTCCATCTAGTTCTCTAAAGCGGTTTTCGATCTTTTCTAAAACAGGGGTTATTTCCTTATCAATAAATTGTTGTTTTAACTCCTTGAAAGATTCACTTTTTAATATTTCATCAACCCTAAAATCTATGTTGGTCATGTGTTGACTTAAAAATCTGCCTTTCATTACATGAAGTATGGTTACCAGCTCTATTCTATTTTTGACAGTAGAGGTTATTGAAGATGCAAGTTCTACTATCCTATTCCAGTTGAGATTTATGTCTATGGGCAATAAAAGTTTTGTTAAGGGAGAAATGTTTTTGTTCATGACTGCACTCCTTTAAAAAACAAGTAACAACCAAGCATTTGCTATGGCTACGCTAATTATCATATAGATAAAGGCTACCTTCATAAATCCAAAGAATTTGATTGGATACCCAGCAGATTCGGCAATTCCAAGCGTGACTACATTTGCACTTGCGCCGATCATTGTCCCGTTGCCGCCAAAACATGCACCAAAGGCAAGTGCCCACCAGAGGACACCACTATCTGCTCCAGGTATTACCTGCGTTAGATAACCTACAATAGGAAGCATTGTGGCAGTAAAAGGTATGTTATCTACAAAGGCACTCATTATAGCAGACACCCAAAGAATCAGACATATAGCAGTAGTGAGATTACCACTTGAGAGGTTTAATACCCAATCAGCTATAAGATCAAGTAGGCCAGTTTCTTCAACAGCTCCAACTAGTATGAAGAGAAACATAAAAAATAGCAAGGTAGGCCATTCAATATCTTTTTCAATTAGATGAAGAAGGTCTATTTTTTTGGTGATTATGCCGTATGTAAAGAGAAGAGATGCTCCAAAGATGGCTGCAATACTTACTTCCATATGCCACATTCCATGGGTAAGAAACATGGCAATCACTATGCCCATAATTATGCCGCCTACAGTTAAAAGATGACTATCTGTAATTTGATATTCTTGGCGGAGTTTCTCAATAAAGGCATCAATATCGGTAATTTTTGCCTTTGAGTATTCGCCTCCATATACAAATTTTGTATAAAAGAAAAGTATAATCATAGAAATTATACAAACAGGAGTAAGCTCAATTACAAAATCTAAAAATGTAAGCCCAGCATAAGAGCCTATCATAATATTAGGAGGGTCACCTATTAAGGTTGCAGTACCTCCAACATTTGATGCAAGAACTTCTGGAATTAAAAGGGCTAGTGGTGAAATACCTAATGATAAGGCAATTTCGATACTCACAGGTGTTAATAAGAGCATTGTTGTCACATTATCTAAGAACGCGGAAGCCACAGCGGTAAAGCTCATTAAAATTACAGAAAGCACCATCACATTGCCTTTTGCAAGTTTATAGCACTTATAAGCACTCCACTGAAATACACCTGTGTTTTTTAGTATTCCTACAATTATCATCATACCCATCAATAGGAGAATAACATTCATGTCTATGGCATGAATCGCCGCTTCGTAGGAAAGTATATGATATTCTGGATTAATGGTGCCAAAGGTGTAACTGATTACAAGCATAACTGCTGCACCAAGCATTGCAGCAAGGGTTCTGTGAAGCAACTCGAATGATATAAGTATGTAAGCCAAAATAAATACAACTGTAGCAATCCAGAAGGCAGGACCTGTCGTTCTTTCTATCTTCAGATCTGTACGGACCATATATTCATTGCCAACTTGGGCTATCTTACTTGGATCGATTTTAAAGACAGTATCTTTATAACTTGGCTTAAATGCTCTAATAGCAATTTCATGGCTTTTAACATCAAGGTCTTTAGGTAAGGCTACCTTAAACTGAAATGTACCATCTGCTTCGGTTTTGATGCCTGTATCTTCATGGCTGCCATGACTTCCAAGACCAATAATTTCCGCCTTTTTACCATTCACAAGTACTTCTAGCTCTACATCTCCTACGCCTGTATCATGAGGATTTACAACCTTGCCAAATACATCTAAGATTTTTTTGTCTTTTAAAGGATCCCCACTAGCCTGTTTTTCATGACTAGTACTTGCAATGCAAGGAGATAGGCACACGAAAAGTACAGAAAAAATTAATAATGCCAACAAACTTCCTTTGTTAAGATAGCTTTTACTCATTAGTCCCTCCAATTTAATAGAAGAGGTATAGCATAGCCAGCATTACCACTAAAAAGAGTATGGTCATGCCAGCTCCTGCCTTTGCGTAATCTGTTGTCTTATAACCCCCAGGTCTCATAATAAGTGCATTAACTTGGTGTGTTGGAAGCACAAAGGTATTTGACGCAGATAGCGCCACTACAAGGGCTGCAATTCTAGGATCTGCTCCAGCCCTTACAGCCATGCTTATTGCTAAGGGTACAAGGAGTACAGTTGCCCCAACATTTGAAACCACAAGGGTAAAAAATGATGTCATAATTCCCACCACAGCAAGAAAAATAATGGGTGGCACTTCTCCTAAGGCGTTCATTATAGTTGTTGCTATATATTCGGCTGTTCCTGTTTTTTGGAAAGCAAGACCTAATGGAATAAGTCCTCCAAGCAAAAATACCGTCATCCAATCGACAGATTCATAGGCTTCATCTACACTCATTACTTTGGTTAGAATCATGCCAAGAGCTCCTGTAAGGAGGCATATTGAAAGAGATAGTTTCATCTCAGGATGTCCAATAGAGGTTACAATCGGATTCCAAAGAAGCACAAGGGCAAGAGCGACAATAAGCCATGTTACAGCTAGCTTGGCCTTTTCTGTTCTCATTATTTCCCCTTGTACTTCAGTAGTAAAAGTAAATGTTTGCAGCTCTTTTAGCCGATGGAAGTATTCCCATCTGCCAAAAAGCAGTATTGCATCTCCTGCCTTAAGAGGAATTTCTGTAATGTTTTCCATTATGCAGGAGCCATTGGTGCAAATAGCAAGAGGAACAACATTATAGGTCTTTCTAAAATGTACTTCAGCTAAGGTCTTGCCTACTAGTTCAGAGCGAGGGTTAATGATACCCTCAAGTACACCTGCATTATTAGGGGAAAGATCCTCAGCAAAGACTTCTAGGTCGTCTTTTAGGTTAAGACGAAGATCTGCTACAAATTCCTTTACACTTTCTATATTTCCAATTACCGCAATGGTATCGCCTGCTTCAAATCGTTCTGTTCTTACTGGTGCAAAGTTTTTGTTCTTTGTCTTTGCATGGTAGATGGCTACCACTGCCAACCTATACATAGGCCTAAGTTCCATGTCTTCCAAGGTGGCATCGCCTGTATATGTACTGGGGATGTCTATTTCATAAATGCCGCTTATTTCTTTATAAGTTTGAGCAATAGTATTGGGAATTAGCCTACCTTCTGATTCTCCACCTGTTTTAGGAAGAATAAATCTACCAAAGACGATAAAGTATAAAATTGCACTTGTAACGAGGGCAATACCAATTGGTGTTTGAGTAAAAAGTCCGAGTGTCTCGATTGGCTCTTTTGTTATACCAAGTTGGTTTGCCTGTTCAATTAAATCATTTAAAAGGATAGTTGGACTTGCTCCAACAAGAGTAATAGTGCCACCGATAATGGCACAAAATCCCATAGGCATTAAGATTCTAGATACTGGGATATTTACTTGTTTGCTAATCCTTATGGCAGCAGGCATAAAAAGCGCTGCTGCACCAATATTTTGCATAAAGCTAGATATTATGGCAACTGTCCCTGCAATAAGTGCCATAATTCTGCTTTCGGCCTTTCCTGCAAACTTTAAGATATATCGTGCAAGTACATTCATGCATCCTGTTTTGTCTAAACCTGCTCCAATTATGATGACAGCAATAATTGATACAACCGCATTAGAGCTAAGACCACTAATTGCCTCTTTTGGCGTGACTAATCCCAAAATTGGCAAGAGAACCATCATTATTATTCCAACCACATCTACTCTGACCCATTCAAAGATAAATAGTAATATTGCAAACACTAGCACCCCCATTACAATCATCATTTGGCCAGTAAGTTGAGGGGTGGAAGCAGTTACATTTTCAGCTCCAAAGGCCACTTGTCCACAAAAAAGAAGAAAGGCCAATAAAAAGACTCCCCAAAGTATAAGATTAAATTTTAACTTCATCTTTCTCCCCCTAAATTTTCGCCGAGGAAAGCGACCTGTAGTCTTTCCATCGGCTTAATTTTAAAAAGTTTAAATAAATTTTTCATAAAAAAACGGCAGTAGCTAAGAAACTACTGCCGTTTGTTTTTATTAAAGAGTTTTTTATTATTTATGTCAGTGAACTGCTAAGACAGGGCATGACACCATACCCATTACTTTTTCCGTTACACTGCCTAAAATGAGTTTTGAAATTCCACTTCTTCCATGTGAGCCCATTACTATCAAATCTGCATCTTTTTGTTCTGCAGTCTTTATTATGCCAATGTGGGCTTCACCTTCAACAATATTGGTTACAAGTTTAACACCTTGATTTGTTGCGACTTCTTCTATACTTTTGACAAACTCTTTTGCTTTGGCCTTTATTTCATTTGTAGCTTCTGGTGCCAAAGCGAAAAATTTGCCATAAGTAAATACAACATAGACCATTTCTAAGGCAGACCCATATTCTTTTGATAGTTCTATTGCCCTAGCAAGGGCCCTTTGACTAAACTCAGATTCGTCCATGGCCACAAGAATTTTTTTAAATTCTAGCTCTGCCTTTTGCGGTATAACAAGCACGTCTTTTTTGCTGTGTCCTACAACTCTAGCAGTTACGCTTCCAATCAGTTGACGTTCTACTTGTGAGATCCCTTTCCTGCCCATTATGATTATATCGCAGTTCAATTCTTCAGCATAACTTACTATTTCTTTGTAAGGCTCTCCATATCTAACCTCTGTTAGGGCATCTACACCATAATTTTGTGCGATTGAGGCGGCTTGTTCTATGAGTTCTTTTACTGGACCTTCAATGGTCTGTTTTATTTTATCAATACCTATAAGTTCTAGATCACCTTCATAAACAGGGAAAACTGAAAGTATATGGAGGGCCTTTATGCCCTCCATAAGACATGCTTGTTTTAAGGCATTTTTTGATGATTCTGACCCATCAAATGGGATTAGAGCCTTTTGATATATGCCCATATCTATCCTCTAGTTAAGAACTCTGAGATTTTGCCTGAAGCATTCCTCTAATCATTGCTGCTGAAATAATTATACCAGCAGTGCCAAGAGCTGCAACCAATGCCCAGAAACTTACTGAATTTAATAATGATGCAGTGGATGGCTCAAGAGGGGCTCTTAAGCCTAGGTCTGCTAGGTAGCCTGGAATCTTGGCACCACGGCTGACTGCAACTATAAGCATTACAGCACCCATTACTATTTTGATCATGTAATCTTTAACATATGTTGTTCCAAGTGCTCCAAGCTGAACTCCAATAAGTGAAGCTGCAAGTATTAAAAGTGTAAGTCTAATATCAATAAGGCCACTTAAACCCCATTGTATAGAACCCCACATTCCCATACAGAAGGCGATAACAAGTTCTGTTGCACTGGCAACCATTGCTGATGCACCAATTACATAGATGAGTCCAGGAACACCAATAAAGCCTCCAACTGCAATAGTAGCTGCAAGCATACCTGTTGCAACTCCTACAGGGATAGTGAACCATGCTGAAATTCTAATCCCTGCTGTTTTAAAGTGGATCATTGGAGGAAGATTAATGCTTTGGAGTTTTTTGGCGAGTTTTGTAGTCTCTGCCTCTTTTCCGCCTTTTGAGAGTTTGTAAGCATCGTAAAATACATAGGTACCAACAACTACCAAAACAATAACAAACATTAAGCTAACATAAAGGTTAGAACCAGCATTCCCCCAGTGATCAAGAATGTATTTTTGAATTTGAATACCTATCTGAACGCCTACTATAGCAGTAACAGCCATTATAACGCCAAGTTTAATATCTGCCTGTCCATACTTCCATCTTTTATAGGCACCAACCATAGCCTTTGGAAATTTATGGCACATATTACTGGCAACGGCAACAGCACCAGGTGCGCCAAGGGACATCATAGATGGAGTCAATACAAATGCTCCTCCTGAGCCAATGAATCCGCTTAATAACCCTCCAATTAAACCTACAACCAGCAGTGCTATCACCTTTGATGCTGGCAAGTCAATAAACATGATGGAAACGCTTTTTACCCTATTTGTTATTTTGTGTTCTTTGCCTTCCGTAACCAGGCTTACAAGAACTTTTCTATTCATTGGCACTTGATCTAATTCGAGATCCTTAGGGAGAATAAGGGTCTTTTTCTCACCTGTAGTATCAACTATAAATATAGCTGTATGGTCAGGATTAACCTTTTCAAACATGCCCTTTAACATATTCTTGGGAGGTCCTCCTCCACCACCAGCTAATACATCTTGAACAAATAGAAATAGTGCCCCAATTACCAAGAAAAATATGAGTATGCGTCGCATCTTCCTCCCCTCCTTTTTTCCTAATGACTACTTTTGGCTTCAATTCCAAGTAGAGATAAGAGATTGCTAGCAAATGCACCGTGTACAAATGAAAATACAAGCGCAGTTCCAACAGGATAGATGGTATGCCACCCCCCCATTGTATATGTAGTGGTTACCCAATCCTCATTGGAAAATACGAGATAGTACAAAAAACCTGATAAGGCTCCAAAAATAACTGTTTTGATGGCCAAAGGCCCCTTAGCTTTTTTGGTTTTCATGATGAAACATCCTCCCTTTTCAAAATGAATCCTAATTCACAAGCAGACACTGTTTTAGACCCAAGTTCAATATGTGTCAAGTTTTTAGGATTTTTTTTCACTAACAGATTATAAAAATGCTCAGCGAGTTGTATTTTTATTAGATAAGGTTATTTCAAAATGAAAAACTTAAATGTGGACATTATAAATTAAAATTAGGTTTTTCATCATGCAAAACAATTAATATT
>CAYMRT010000216.1:0-6148 GCA_964392885.1 uncultured Desulfobacterales bacterium
ATTTTGTTGCCATTAAAGGAGTAAACGCCTAAATCTCCAAATGTTCCCGAATGTTTACCCTTGTATGTTGCTCCAAGCGACTCAGCTGCATCCTCTATCAGAAAAACATTGTACTTCCTTGCAAGATAGCAGAGCTCCTCAATTTTAGCCATCTGGCCGTAAAGGTGTGTTACTATCATCGCCTTGGGTCTTTCTTTTTTTATGGCATCCTCCACAAGATTTGGATCAATATTCCAGCTATCGTCTGAGTCTATAAATACAGGCTCTGCACCCTGAAAAATAATGGGCGATACCGAACCGATAAATGTAAAACTCGAAGCGAGAACCTTGTCACCTTTTTCTACACCGAGAACTCTTAAGGCAAGGTGTATGGCAGCTGTGCCGTTGATCACTGCCAAAGCATGTGCTGATCCTGTATAGCTCATGACTGCATGCTCAAACCTATCCAGAAACTCACCTACCGGCGCAATATAGTTGGATTTAAACACATCTTTTATGTAGTCAAGCTCCCTGCCGCTCATGTGCGGCGGCGAAAGAAAGATCTTATAGCTCATTTTTTCGCAGAATCCTGGCGGGGTTACCGACCACAACAACATTGTCTGGAATATCTTTCACAACAACAGCCCCCGCACCCACGATTACATTCTCGCCAATAGTAATATTCTGCTTTACACAGGCCCCTATACCAACCTGGCTAAACCTTCCAATCTTTACACCACCGGCTAAGGCAGCATTCGGAGAAATATGAACAAAATCACCCAAAATGCAATCATGCTCCACTATGGCGCCAGTATTAATTATACAACCATGACCAATGTAGGCAGAATTATTCACAACTGCGTTCGGAAAAACAACACTCCCTGTCTTTACGATGGAGTGTTCAGATAAAACAGCGGTTGGATCAATTACACTTACTACTTTTACATTTCTATCGAGCAGTTTCCTGTAAATAACCTGCCTTGCCGTGTTGTTGCCAATACCAAGGGCTACACACGAATCTGTGCGCCCACACACCTCCTCAAATCTTAATACCTTCAAGCCCAGCATTTCTGTTTTGTCAGGGTTATCATCGATGAAACCCAACACCTTATATCCTGCCCTTTTTGCAACATCGTAGACAACCTTACCGTGACCACTTGCGCCATAGATGAAAAGTTTAATTGTTCCCATTAAACTTCTCCATCGTCGCTTTTCCTTCCTGTGAAATCCCTTCTCTTTTTATGATTTTCCAAATGGTCAGCAAAATAATCTTCAAGTCAAGCCAGAAAGAGACGTTCTCCACGTAATGAATATCATACTCAAATTTTTCTCGCCAGCTTATTGCATTCCTGCCCATTACCTGTGCAAGTCCGGTGATCCCTGGCTTTACTTCGTGCCTTTTTCTCTGCCTCTCATTGTACAGCGGCAGATACTCAATTAGAAGTGGCCTTGGCCCCACAAAACTCATATCCCCTTTAAGTACATTGAACAGCTGCGGCAATTCATCAAGACTCAGGCTACGAATAATCTTGCCAATACCCTTTAGCCTCTTCTCATCAGGCAATAGATTTCCGTTTTCGTCCTTTTCATTGGTCATGGTGCGAAACTTGTAAATCTTAAAGATCTTCCCCTTGTACCCGGGCCTTTGCTGCACAAATAGCACAGGCCTACCATCCCAGACATAGATCAAAATTGCCACAATTAACATAACAGGTGCAAGCAAAATTATTAAAACAAAAGCGAATATCCTATCAAGAAGAGGTTTAATTATCTTTTTGTACAGCATCGTAAAGCTCTAAATACCTCTCCACCACTACCCTGATGTCATACTCCTGTTTCACATATTCTCTACCATTTTTGCCAAACATGTTCCTTATCTTTTCATTGTCAATCAGGATTTTAATCTTCTCAGCCAGGGCTTTTGCGTCCTTTGGGGGCACCAAAAAACCGTTGTATCCGTTTTTAACAACCTCCCTGCAGCCTGCAACATCTGTAGCAATTAGCGGTTTTGCCATTGCTGCAGCTTCAAGGAGCGTTTTCGGTATACCCTCTCTATAGCTTGGCAAAACAACAACATCAGCAATGGAGATAAGTCTTTTGACATCTTTCACAAAACCCAAAAATTTAACATTCCTAAAGTCCGGCTTGAATGCATTCTTATTGCCTTCATCAATTTCCCCTGCATATACAAACTGTGCCTCTTCTTTCAAAATTTCTGCAGCATCAATGAACTCAAGCACACCTTTGTCCTTTATGACGCGTGCTATCATAAGAATTACCGGCTTTGAATAGGAGAGACCCAACTCTTCAAACAAATCCTTATCCTTATCAGTTGGTTTAAAAAAATCCGTATCCACTCCGCTTGACTTTATAAGAATTGCTTTTTTTTCAGGGATGATCCCCTTTGAAACAAAGTAGTTTAGATCCTCAGGATTTTGAAAAATCACCTTTTTACTGTTTTTGGCTGAATACTTGTAGAGACATTCAATCACTCTCCTGACTGTTTTTGACCTAATATCTTCATGAATAAAGAAACTACCCAATCCTGTGACCGTGTTGATTATATTTCTTGCTTTTGAAAAGTTTCCGTATATGTTTGGTTTGTGGGTGAAGGTGTGTAAAATATCTGGATCTATTTTCCGGACAACACTCCTTATATTGTTAATTGTTGAAATCTCCTTAAACGGATTGAGACTGCTCCTTTCGATGCGGTAACTTACAGGTTTTATGCCGTAATCCTTGAATTTCTCAAAATACTCCCCTTTTGGACAGACAGCAAACACCTCATTTTTAGCTCTAACAAGTTCCTTCATTATCGGAAGCCTAAAAAGGTACAGATTTAAATCGAAATGGCTTAGAAATGCTATTTTCATAAGAACAATTTTATCACAACCCTGCTTTTAATTCTACAACCAAATACAGCCTGAAGCTTCCCGTCTCACATCCACTTCTCAAACCAGGATTGATACATCAGAATATTCCAGAGGTAGTACTGCCAGTTGCCTTTAGCTGATAAGTGTTGATGCCATTTCTCAACTATTGGATCTGGGTCTACAATACCGCTTTCTTTTAGCTTTTTGGGGTGCAGTAGGTCTTCAGCCCACTCCTTTAGAGGTCCTCTTAGCCATTTATCAATCGGCACACCAAACCCCATCTTGGGCCTCTCTATCAGCTCTTTTGGCACATATCTGTAAAGTACCTGTCGCAATATCCACTTCCCCTGACCGTTTCTGATTTTATACTCAAGCGGCAACCTTTTGGAATACTCCACAACCCTGTGATCCAGAAGCGGCACGCGAGCTTCAAGGCTAACAGCCATACTTGCCCTGTCCACCTTCACCAGGATATCATCAACAAGATAGGTCACAAGATCGAAAAACATTATTCTCTCTTGAAAATTAGGTATCAATTTCTGAAATTTTACATCGTCAAACACAAGTTTCGGTTCGCCGGTACCTGTAAAGACTGCCGGCTCCTTCCAGCTTGAGATAAGGCGTTTGTATATTTCATCAAGGCTTTTGCTGTTTAGAATTTCAGCCACCTTGTGGAGTTTATCGCCATACAGCTCAACTCTATAGCTTTTTGGTATTAAAAACTCAATTGCCCCGAACAGTCTATCCCATCTTTCAGCAGAAATGCCCCGCATAATTTTTGTTGCCCATTTTCTTGCAAAAAAGGGCATTGCCCTGATCTTCTTATGGATTCTTGTTGCCCAAAAGTAGCGGTTGTATCCACCAAATAGCTCATCGCCGCCATCGCCAGAAAGCGACACGGTAACATATTTTCTTGTAAGCTGCGAGACAAGGAATGTGGGTATCTGTGAGGCGTCGGCGAATGGCTCGTCGTACATATCGGCAAGTTTTGGTATTACATCCATTGCCTCTTTTGGTGTTACATAAAGCTCTGTATGGTCCGTTCCCAGATGTTTTGCCACATCCTTTGCGAATTGGGCTTCGTTGTATCCCTCCTCATAAAAGCCTATCGTAAAGGTTTTAACAGGAATTGAAGATTGAGCCTGCATTAGAGCAACCACGGTGGATGAGTCAATACCACCAGATAGGAACGCCCCAAGCGGCACATCCGCAATCATTCGCTTTTTTACACTGTCTTTTAAAAGGTGCTCAAGCTGCAGGATAACATCTTCTTCGGTTGCATTTATTCTATTTTTCTGTCCAGAAACTGTGATCTCCTCGGCACTCCAGTATGTTATCCGCTTTATTTCAAGCTTGTCGTTGACGGACAAATATTTACCGGGCTTAAGCTTAAAAATACCTTCGTATACACTGAAGGGTGTCGGTATGTAATTCAGACGAAAATAACTGCTAACTGCTTCCATATTCAAGGCAGGTTTAAAATGTGGATTTTTCCTGATCGCCTTCAGCTCTGAAGCAAAAAAGAAAATGCCGTTGTTTACTCCATAATAAAGCGGTTTGATACCTATTCTATCGCGCGCTAAGAACAGCTTTTTCTCTTTTTTATCCCACAACGCAAAGGCAAACATGCCATTGAGCTTTTTTAGAGTTTTTTCAATGCCCCAGATCTCCACCGCGGCAAGTATAACTTTTGTATCAGAATTACCTCTAAAGGCTATGTTTCTATCTTTTAAAATTTCTTCTTTTATTTCACCAAAATTATAGATTTCTCCGTTGTAAACAATTACAAAACGCCCCGAGAAAGACTCCATGGGTTGATGGCCCGCATTTGTCAAATCGATTATTGCAAGCCTTCTGTGTCCCAACGCAAGAGATGACTTTTTATCCACATAATAGCCAGAATCATCAGGCCCGCGGTGTATAAGAGAGTCTGTCATGGCTTTGATATCGTTTTCAATTTCAATGCCAGCTGGATAACCTGATGGCTTCCAGAATCCAACAATCCCACACATAATAACTTCAATCTTCTAAATATTACTTAAAACATCTTCCCATTCACGGATGATTTTTTCAACTCTAAAGTCTTTTGCTCTTTCTTTTGCTTTTTTTGCATAGCTCTCCCTTAATTCTCTGTTCTCATAAATAATTCTCATAGCCTCTGCCATTTTCTCCTCATCACCAACCGGTGTCAAGATGCCATACTTCGCAAACTCTATCCCTTTGGCTTCCTTTTTAAAATCCGTGTCAGGAGCAAGTATCTCCCTTGGTCCTGAACGACAGTCTGTTGAAATCACTGGCAAGCCACAAGCAAGAGCTTCAAGTAGCACATTGGGAAAGCCTTCGTGGTTGCTGCTAAAGACAAAACAATCTGAAAGTGTTAAAAAATAACAAACATTTTTTTGCGTGCCAAATAAAGTAATTTTTTTCTCTAAGTTTAAATTTTTTATTTCTTTTTTGATTTTTTCCCTTAAGCTACCATCTCCAACGATCCATAAGTTAGCATCTAAGCGAGCTTTTTTGAAAGCTTTTAATAAAAGAAGATGATTTTTCTGATTTTCAAGTCTTGCAATATTGATAAATGTAAATCTTCTTTTCGTTTTACTTTTATTTTTTTCTTTGTTTTTACTTTTATTGCATATTTCAAAACTAAGTAAATTGTAGATGGTTTTAATTTTATTGTCTGGTATGTTAAAAAAAGTGCTTAAGTCATAAGCAATATATTTACTGTTTGGCAATAAAAGATCAGCTTTTTTATACAAAATTTTAATCAAAAACTTATTTACTATATTCTTCAATGAATTAGTTTTATATTCCATTGAAGGAGTAATTCTCTCTGAAATAACCACCTTCCCTTTATAACCAAATAGTTTAGCTAAAACATTTATATAGTTTGGTCTATTCATAAAAGAGACGGAAACATCACTATCCAGCATTTTCTTGTATTTCAAAGCCAGAAATGGCAGTTTTAATAGCTTTACTACTCCACTTTCGCTGGCTTTAGATCTATCAAGATACCGGATTTCCACCTCATCAGGAATCTCGTAGAAGATTTTTTCGCTCATTAAAAAAAGGGTGATGCTATATTTTTTAGAGAGCTTTTTTAACAGTATAGATACAATTCTTTCTGCTCCTCCTGAATCTAAGGAAAAAATCAAAAAGGAAATTTTTCTATTTTTCAATTTTTGAATCACCTATGTCATTTAACATTCAGTAAACACCTACGGTTAACTATCGACTTTTTTATGTTTTATTCAACGCATCTTGTTTTCCTGAAAAGGAATTCGTTGCAGCCAACC
>CAYMRT010000217.1:0-19731 GCA_964392885.1 uncultured Desulfobacterales bacterium
TTATTCACATTGAGCCTCCTTTTTAGCTATCTTAGCATATTTCCCAGTTGGTATTTTAAGAATTTGGCCAATCTTTATTTTGCTAGAGCGCAATCTATTTGCCCTTTTTATTGCTTTGACGCTAGAGCGATATCTTTTTGCAAGAAGGGATAATGTCTCTCCTCTTCGTACCTTATGTTTAATAATCCTTGTCCTTTTTTGTTTATATCGTGAAGCATAAATTCTCTTAGGTGGTTTCCATTTTTTTATGGTATCTAGCTTTGCAAGCAGTATCTGTTTATAGCCTTTGGGCACCTTTAGTTCAAAAGGAGATTCAGGAGTCACTCCATATCTTAAACTTGGGTTTAATTCTGTTAACAGGGCAAAGTCCACCCCAATTGTTTTTGAAATGTCTTTTAAAGACATCTGTTTTTTTACTGTAACTTTTTCATATAAAATGGGTTCATCTGGTTTGCCTAGCTCCATTCCATATTTTTGAGGATCTTTAATTATTAAAAGAGTTGCAATGAATCTTGGTACATATCTGGCAGTTTCTCTTGGAAGCTTTTCATAGAGATCCCAAAAATTGTCTAGGTAATTTATTTTTTGCCTGTCAATTGCCTTTAAAACAGTTCTCTCTCCACAATTATAAGCAGCAAGAACAGTTGACCAGTCGCCAAAGATTTCATGGAGTTCAGTTAAATAGGCTATGGCAGCTTTAGTGGATTTTTCTGGATCTAATCTTTCATCTATCCACACATTTCTTTTAAGGCCAAATTTATAACCTGTAGATGGAATAAACTGCCAAAGTCCAAGGGCTCTGGCTGGAGAAAGGGCTTTGACCTTAAAGCCACTTTCAATTAAGGGCAGCCAAGAAAGCTCTGTAGGAAGCCCTGCTTTTTTTAATTCTCTGACAATCATTGGCCTATACTTGCCAGATCTTTTATAAGCAGAAAGAAAAAATTTTTTTTCCTTTCCAGTAAAAAGTTCTAGTTCTCTTTTTACATATTTATTTAATGTTAGAGGAATGGAGGTGTCTAAACCTTTGGTGGTTCTAAAACGAGAGGCATGTATTTCAAGGAGTCTTTTAGATATTAAAAACCTAAGGTCATCTTTTTGTTGCTCAATTGCAGGGTTATTGTCTTCATTTTCTACGCTTAGCATTAATCCATACGCGTCATCTAGCGCTTTTATTGCTCCATCTTTGTCTCCTTCCATCCATAGGTCCTGAGAAAGCTTGCATAGCTCAAGGGCCATATCAAGTTTCCCTTGATCAGATTCAGGATCGATTTTATTTGAATCAATTGGACAGGTACCTGCTTCAGGAAAGATGTCTTTTAGCTCTTGCTTTATCTCTTTAGGATTCTTTTTAGTCTTTTTTAAAGAATTTATCTTAGCTCTTGTCTCTAGATACTTTTTATATGTGGGGCTTTGGCTATTTTGGGCACAACCAGAAAAGATAACTGATAAAATAAAGAGGATAAAAAAAATAAGCGATTTTGCCATGTAAAAAGCCTCCGCACTTATTACTCTTGCTTCAGGAAACACCTAGCTTAACAAGCTTAATAAAGATATGCAATTAACTCTTGTTTTGTTTTTATTTTAACTGTTTAAAAACAGGGGAGGTTCAATTATAAGTTCAATACCTCCGTCTTTTATGCCCTCTAAAAGTACAAGTCGTGCATTTAGTTCTTTTTGAGGATGGATGCATCTAAGTCTTTTAGGTTCAATGCGATTATTAGACATTGTTGTAATTAAATAAGAAAGCCTGTCAGATGGGTATATGATTGAAAGACGCCCTCCAGGTTTGAGCAACCATCTTGCAACATAGATTATGTCTTTTAGAGTGATTAATATCTCGTGCCTACTTATTGCTTCTTGGGTATTGGGGCAGAGTCTACCTGTATTTGTCGGCCTAAAAGGTGGATTTGTTACAACATGGTCAAAAGAGCCAGGCCCAAATAATTTAGGGAGTTCTTTTATGTCTGCGTTTAATACCTCTACATTGGAAAGGCCATTTATCTCAATATTCTTTTTTGCAAGTTCAAATAAGGCATTTTGTATTTCAAACCCAGTAAAATATGCATTAGGATATTTTTTTGACAAAATAAGAGAAATTACTCCAACTCCTGCACCAAACTCTGCTACTTTTGCCTTTTTTTTAACTTTTGTAAATTCAGCAAGTAATAAGGCATCAACAGAAAATCTGTACCCATCAATGGGTTGAAGCATTTTAAGATCATATTTTGTTAGCTTAGTTAAACTGCATTCTGTTTCAGGATGTGTATGGATTTTTTCTTCTGATAAGTCCATAAGGCATAAAATTTATTTTAGGAGAAATCTCCATTTTTATAAGCTCTCCGCCCATTGTTTTTTCAAGATGAATTTCATCAAGGGCATTTTTTATAGAGATTACTCTAAATTTTTTATTGCTTAGATCTTTATCCATATATTCCAGTTCATCACCTATCCTAATACAGTGATTTGCTTGAAAGACAGGTTCCTTTCCTGCTTCTTTTACAACAGCCACAGGGATGTAAGGCTGCGGCACTTCTTTATCTTTATAATTCATGTCTTCAACAGAGGGGTGAGTAGAGAAAAAATTCTCAGTATAACCTCTAGATGAGATATTTAAAAGTTCATCAATTATTTTATTAAGGTCTATCTTTTTATCTTGTAAGGCTGCGTCAAGTGCTAGCCGATATGCCTTTATAACTGTTGCAATATAGAGTTTCCCTTTTATTCTGCCTTCTATTTTAAAAGAGTCAACTCCAATATCTATGAGCTCTGGCAGCCTTTTAATAAGGCATAGATCTTTGGTGTTGAAAATATAAAGCCCTTTTTCATCCTCTTCCACAGGGAAAAATTGGCCAGGTCTTTTTTCTTCAACAACACTATAAGAGTATCTGCAAGGGTGGGCACAAAATCCCCTGTTTGCCTCTCTACCTGTAAGGTAAAGACTCAGCATGCATCTGCCTGAATAGGCAATGCATAAGGCACCATGAACAAATACTTCTAGTTCAATGTCTTTTACTTTTTCTCTTATAGTCTTTATTTCTTCAAAACTGAGTTCTCTTGCCAGATTTATGCGCTTTATACCTAGACTTGACCAAAACTTTACACTTTCATAATTGAGGGTATTTGCCTGCGTTGACAGGTGAATTGGAAGCTTAGGAGTGTATCTTTTACAGAGATTAATAACACCAGGATCGCTAATAATTACTCCATCTGGACCTATTTCATTTAAAAGACCTAAAAATTCTTTAATATTTTTAAGATCGTCGTTTCTGGCAAATATATTTACCGTGACATAACTTTTTACTCCACACTTTCTGGCATATTCTATACCTTCTGCTATTTCTTCTAAATTTAGATTGCCGGCTTTTGCCCTCAGACTAAAGGCCTTGCCTCCGAAATAAACGGCATCAGCGCCATAGGCTATTGCAATTTTGAGTTTTTCAAGTGTGCCTGCCGGGGCAAGAAGCTCACATTTCTTCATAGTTTCTAACAATTACTTGTCTTCTGCCCATATTGTCTGTTGGGGTTACAATGCCATCTTTTTCCATCTGTTCAATCATCCTAGCTGCCCTGTTGTAGCCAATTCTGAGCCTCCTTTGAAGTCCTGAAATAGAAGCCTGTCTGGTCTGAGTTACAATTTCAACTGCCTCATCATATTTTTCATCATAAAAATCCTCACTTTTTTCACTGGCATTTTCTGCCTCATCTGGACTTGGTTCTACTATGCTAAAGTCATAGTCTGGTTCACTTTGACCTTTCAGAAATTCGACTATTTTCATGATTTCAGGCTCAGAAATAAAGGCACCATGGATCCTTTCAAGGGTGGATGAACCAGGTGGCAAAAATAGCATATCACCACTTCCAAGAAGCCTTTCTGCTCCCATTGTGTCTAAAATAGTGCGAGAGTCAACCTTGGAAGATACTTTAAAAGATATTCTGGCAGGGAAATTGGCCTTTATAAGGCCTGTTAATACATCAACAGAGGGCCTCTGGGTAGCGATGATTATATGGATGCCTGCTGCTCTAGCCATTTGAGCAAGGCGTGCAATATAGGATTCAACCTCTTTTGAGGATACCATCATAAGATCAGCAAGTTCATCAATTATAACTATAAGATATGGGAGCTTTTCTTCTGATTTTTCATTGTAAGATACAATATTTCTTGTATGTGCATCTTCAAGCAGTTGATAGCGCCTTTCCATTTCCATAACAGCCCATCTAAGTGCTCTAGTTGCTTCTTTAGGTTCACTTACCACTGGATGTATCAAATGTGGAATCCCGTCATAAAGAGATAACTCTATCCTTTTAGGGTCTATCATTAATATTCTAAGGCTATTGGGGTCAAATCTATAAAGAAGTGAACAGATCATAGAGTTTAGTCCGACACTTTTTCCTGTTCCAGTGGCCCCTGCTATAAGAAGATGAGGCATTTTGGCTAGATCTGTTACTACAGGTTGGCCAACAATGTCTTGACCAAGGGCAAGAAGGAGTGTCCCTTTACCTTTTTGGAATGCGTCACTCGAAAGTATCTGTTTTAGATAAACTGTTTGTCTTTTAGGATTGGCAAGTTCAATTCCAATAACTGCCTTTCCTGGGATTGGAGCGACTATTCGCACGCTTCTTGTCTTTAAAGCTAAGGCAATATCATCTGCCAGAGAAGCTACTTTGTTTATCTTTACCCCTGGAGCAGGGGCAAATTCATACATGGTTACAACAGGACCAGGACAGATTTCAACTACCCTACCTGACACTCCGAAATCTTTAAGTTTTTGTTCTAAGATTTTTGAGTTTTCAAGGTATTGCTCTTTATCTATAACTATTTCTTCATCAGGAGGATCTTGCAAAAATGAGAGGGGAGGAAGGGCAAAGGTCCCTTTTACAGGTTCAATTTGGAATTCGTTAAGCTCATCCTTTTCTTTTTCATTTTTCGTCTTTTGGCTGTGCAGTATTAATGGTTCTTTGATTTCGGGTGTTTTTTCAAGGTCTTCACCAGCTTGTTTTTTTTCTTTTTGTGCTTTACTTGTAATTTCTTTTTGTGATTTCTTTTTCTTGTCTATGTGCAAGGTTTCTTTAAAAGCTTCTAATAAGCCTATTAAAGATATAGGAGTGGCCATTACCAGACCAATTAAGAAGGTAACAACTGTAAAGAGGAGCGTTCCACCTGATCCCATTAGGGCTTTTGTACCTTTGGCCAAAAGGTTTCCAACTATACCGCCATTAAAAATGCTATTTGAAATAAGCGCAAAAAATAAACTAGAGCTTAAAATTACAAGAATTCCACCAGGGATTATAAGTCCAATAGGTCTTCTAGAAGCCGATTTTTTTAAAAAGGCTACAAATAACAAAATAAGAATAGGGATAATTAACCATGCTGCAGTGCCTAACATGGACATGAAGAAGTCGGCGACAGTTGCTCCAAGAGGTCCCATCCAGTTTTTGGGGGTGTTTGGGGTGAGGTGATTTATGCTAGGGTCATCTGGACTATAACTTAAAAAAGAACCTGTCAAAAACAGGATAAAACCAAAGATAAGAATACATAATATCTCTTTTAGAAAAATGTCTAGGTTGTAGCCAGTGTTTTTTTCGTTCTTTGCCAAATTTTGAGCCTTTATTTAAACTTTATTAGTTTAATTTAATATTAACAAAAGGTTATGGCAATAAACCAAAAGGGTTTAAGCATAAAAGATAAAAAATTAAGAATAAATAAATTTCTTGGTTTCCTTTGCTAATATACCGCTAAGGCCTATTAGGCCAATTAGGTTAGGAATTGCCATTGCACCATTCATCGTGTCTGAAAAATTCCATACAAAGTCCACCCGCTGAAAGGCCCCAAAGGCAATCACTATGCAAAAAATAAATCTATAGGGCATTCTTGCTTTTATGCCGAATATATATTCTACACATTCTTCTCCGTAATAGGCCCAGCCTATCATTGTGGAATATGCAAATATGGCTAGACCTACAGTTACAATAATTCCTCCAACTCCTGGGAGTGCAGCTTCAAAGGCATTGTAAGTAAGTGCACTTGAAGTCTGTCCAGTTTTCCACACGCCAGTTGAAAGTATTACAAGAGCAGTCATAGAGCAGATTATAATTGTATCAAAAAATACACCTGTCATTGCAATCAAGCCTTGACGGACAGGATTATTTGTTTTGGCTGCAGCATGGGCAATTGGCGCACTACCAAGCCCTGCTTCATTTGAAAAGACTCCACGTGCAACTCCATATCTCATTGCTTGTGCAACTGTTGCCCCTGCAAATCCGCCTACTCCTGCTGCTGGAGTAAAGGCATGTTTAAAAATTAAGCTGATAGCTTCAGGGACCTTTTCAAAATTCAAAATTATTATTGTAAGTGCTCCAAGCACATAAAAGGCGCCCATAAATGGAACCAATTTTTCTGTAACCTTGCCAATCCTTTTTATGCCGCCAATTATTACGACTCCAGTTAATAATGCCAAGATAATGCCTGTAATTACCTCTTGTATATTCCAGTGTTCTTTGATTACTACAGCTACAGAGTTAGATTGAACCATACTGCCTATACCAAAGGCAGCAATAGCTCCCATAAAAGCAAAAAGCCATCCAAGCCATTTTAGCCCTAGCCCATCTGCAATATATCTCATGGGGCCTCCTTGCATAGTACCATCAGGGAGGGTCTTTCTGTATTTAACGGCCAGTACAGCTTCAGCAAATTTTGTGGCCATGCCAAATATTGCACAAATCCACATCCAAAATATTGCACCAGGCCCGCCTAAATAAATTGCAGTTGCAACACCTGCTATGTTCCCTGTTCCTATGGTGGCAGAAAGGGCTGTGGTAAGTGCCTGAATTGGCGGTATATCACCTTGGCCATCTTGGGCTTTGCCTTCTTTTATGAGCATTCTAAGTGCACTTGACAGCCTCTTAAATTGAATGAAGTCTAGTTTAAAAGTCAAATAAACTCCTGTGCCAACAAGGAGTAATAGCATGTATGGCCCCCATACAAAGGAGTTTATGATAGAGACGAGTTTATTTATGTCCATAGCTTAACTCCTGCTTTTAAGGAATAAGGACTGCAGCGCCTTTTATTTTACCGCTTTTAAGGTCATTTAGTGCTCTATTTGCTTCTAAAAGTGGATATGGATTTACATGGAGTTTAATATTAACTTTGGCTGCAATTTCCATAAATCTATGTCCATCTTCTTTTGTAAGATTGGCAACCGACTTTATTTGTTTTTCATGCCAGATGATTTCATACGGAAACTTTGGTATGTCGCTCATATAAATGCCTGCACATATAACTTTTCCTGCCTTGTCCACTGCCTTTAATGCTTGAGGAACTAAAGAGCCAACCGGTGCAAATATTATTGCAGCATCGAGTGGTTTTGAAGGAAAGTCACTAGAGCCTCCTGCCCATAATGCACCTAATGATTTAGCAAATTTTTGTTTTTCCTTATCTCCATCTCTTGTAAAGGCAAATACCTCCTTTCCTTCAAAGCATGCAATTTGACAAATTATGTGTGCTGCTGCTCCAAATCCATAAAGGCCAATACGTTTTGCATATCTTACCATGTTATAAGATCTAAAACCTATAAGTCCTGCACAAAGAAGTGGAGCCGCTTCATGCGATTTATAGTTGTCAGGAATTTTGAATATATAATCTTTGTTGGCAATGCAAAATTCTGCATATCCTCCGTTTAGGGTATAGCCTGTAAATTTGGCCTTATCGCAAAGGTTTTCAAGGCCTTTTTGGCAATACTTGCACCTGCCACAGGTATAGCCCAACCAAGGCACTCCGACCCTGTCTCCAATATTAAAGTCTTTTACCTCTTGACCAAGCTCAATAATTTTTCCGACTATTTCATGTCCTGGAATAAGAGGCAATTTGGGCTCTGTTAACTCTCCATCCATAATGTGAAGATCCGTTCTGCAGACTCCACACGCTTCGACTTTTATAAGTACTTGTCCTTTATGAATTTTAGGAATTTCAACGTCCATAACTTCCAGTGGAGCCTTTTGTTTTTTTAGCACCATTGCCTTCATGATACACCTTCACTGCTAATTTACTTTGAAATGTTCTTGATCTGTATAAAAGATGGAACTTTGGCTTGGAGCAATTAAAGTAAGTGCCACATTTCTAAATTTAAGGAAGTTTTTGGGGTCTCTTATTATCCAGCGGGTTAACGTAAGTTCTTTTTGGCAAAATATCTTATTTTCTTTTCTCTTGCACCAGCTATGCCAGTAAAGTGGCCCTATTTTGCCATAGGTGTTTTTAGGCATCGCAATAAGTCGTAGATTTTTAGGTAGATTAATGATTACATCAAGTTTATAAGAGACGTTTCTGTTTATAAATAAAGGGGTTTTTCGTTCACGAGGAAGCCTTGAAAATGTCTTTAACATTTGAAGCGTCGGTAAAGGCAAGATATATAAGGAGTTATTTTTTATAAGAAAGTTTTTTACAGCATATTTAATCGACATTTCCACTTGCGTGGAATTATCAGACAATCCTTTTATTTTAAGATTAGAAGTTGGTTTGGATAGAGGATGAAGAGAGTGCAAAAAGATGGATTCTCTAACCTCAAATTCTTTTTTAGTAAGGTGTTTAAATAGTTTTTTGACCCTAATTACATTTAATCCAGATTCTTTCTGCTGAAAAATTACATTAAAAAATGAAGGGTCTTTTAAAAAATATTCATACCTTGTGTATGTGGCACTTTTTACTCTGTCTTTTATTGTTACGAAATTTCCACTAGAAAGGCTTAGTCCAAATTGTCCATCAAAACCTGTAATGCCTGGTGGAAGCTCTTTATTGTTAAAAGAGAAAACCCCTTTCTTTGTTTTTATTATAAAGGTGCTAAAAAAAGAAGGAGAGGGTATTTCTTTAAGATCTTTGAGCAAAGTGCCGCTAGAGCTAACGGCAACTATTTCTGGTTTATATCCCATTTTTTTTAATAGACTATAAAAACAAAGAGTTAACTCAGTTTGAGTGCCGAATCGGTTAGAGAGTACGGTTTCAATAGGTCTAGTTTTTAAATTTGAGAGAAAAAATGGGAGGTTGTAAATCCCAAAGTTGTCTTGCAAAAAGGTATAGACTCCAAATACATCTTTTTGCCTTATTAGTTTTTTAATAGGTTCTGACAAGTGAGAAATATTCAACCTCGTGTTATCAAGTTTTAATTTTTTTCTAAAAAATGAACTCACCTCTTGCCATGAATTAAATAACGAAAAAATTAATGTGTCTGATCTATTAAAATACGGTGGCATAAAAGGCTCATTAGGGATTTTTTCAAGATTCTTTCCTACCCATAAAAACTTAACAAAATTTCCTTCTCTGTTTTTTTCTAACGTTATCTTTGAGGATTTTAAATAGAATTTTAAGTTTGATCCTTGTGGTACTAAAATGACAACTCTTTTCTCTTTGGTAGGATTTAGCAAGTGAAAAGATTCAGCCCCCCAAAACCCGATTTTTGAGTTTTTTTCTACCTCAAGCTCAATAGTGCATCCTTCTTCCACAGATGGAAAGTTTATAATCTTATATCTTGAGGAAGCAAATATAGATGCTCGTTGAGTAGATGGATCAGATATGTCTTGTATCTCTTTCTTTGAAACTTGAACTTCCTTACCTTCTTTAGTAATAGTCTTTGCATATATTACTTTTATATTTTCAAAGGCACTGTTGTAATGAATTTTAAAGTCAGATAAATCTTTTTTACCTTTATAGGTAATGATTTTAGTTTTTAAATATAGTCTTAACTTATAACCTCCATTTTGTTTGACAGTATATACCTTCTTAATGAGAAGGTTAAGAGCATCTGCCTGATATAAGTTTCCTTTTTTCCCTAAACCAAAAGTAATGTTTGGGTTTAAAATAAAAAATATAAAGATATATAAAGCTATTCTTATAGACACAATTACTCCTATTTAATAATTAAAGGTATAAACTGAGCTTTTAAGATTTCAGCCTGTACTTTGAGTAAATTTTCATATTCTGAGGCCGGTAGTTCTAATGCACGATTTATAAATTCTCTTTTTATTTCAACACAATCTTGTTTTAAAGAGAAGTTTATTAAGTAACTAAAGTATTGATTTGAGATGTCTGTTAAATTTGGCAATAATAGATTGTCATAAAAAAAATCAAGATATAATTTTTCATTAATAATAGTATGGAAAGTATATTTTAACTCAAGAGGATATTTTCGTTTTATCGTAGATGCCCTTGATAATACAAAGTTATCGATAAGGCCTAATGGCGAAGACAATGAGAGGGGATAGAACCCTCTCTTTTCTGTAAGGCCGTGTTGAATGACATATTCACATTTTATCTTAAATGGCTTAGTTCTGTCTGATGGATTTTGCCACCAAAGATCTATTATTTTCATCCCTCCATTTCTTTTATAAAAAAATTCTTCTAAATAACGCCTTTGGTCATCTCTAGATTTAGACATTAAAATGGATCTAAAGGCTGTATCTATAAAATTTAAGGCTGTAATCTCAATTGTACCATCTATACTTCCATCTTTTTTTAAGTGACTTGTTATATTTATTAAAAAAAGATTCCTATCAGGGTCTTTAATTGGGGTTAACATTAGCTCTGAGCCGTCTAATGTTGCTAAAAGGCATGAAGAGTCTTGTTCATAATCTGGAAGAAATTGGGTGCTTGTTTCAGATGTAGGATCTAGAAACATCAGAGGCTTTTGGTTGTTGTCGAGAATTGCTACTATGGCATGATTAAAGTATGGTATTGGGATTTCCGGATCTAATTTCCCTCCTGCCTTTATAATTACTGGGACTGCATTGATGCCTGCCACTCTGAGCATTGCTACAAGGAGTGCTGCCTTGTCTCGGCATACTCCATATCTTCTATTAAAGGTTAGCGCAACATCATGAGGTTCAAAGCCAGGCCTATTTGATTCCTCTATAAGACCCATATATCTAATTTGTCTTGATACAAAAAAGAAAATGGCTTCAACTTTCCTTTTGAATCCTTTTTTGTCTTTAATTAGCTCATTGACCTTTTTCTTTATTTCTGAAGTTATACTTAATTTGGGTTCTACCAAGTTATAGTACCAAGTTGATACCTGCTTCCATGAGCTAAGTGTAGAAAAAAGAAGCCTCATAGCCACCCTAGAAGGGTCAATCATGTATGGTTCAGGGAGGAATTCTGGAATATCTTTTACAGTCCATTTATAATAGTATCGTTTAGGAGTTTTTTCTAAACAAAAGTTCACTTTTCCTTTTTTTGTCTTATTTTTTATTAAATAATGCAGTTTTTTATTTTTGGGCATATTAATAGTTAATTTTATAAGTTTTATTGGAAATGACTGTTGAAGCATGGCTTTTCCAAAGAAATGGCCTGGAATCATTGGCTTAAAATTATCTAGTTTAATAACGTAGTGAAGTATATCTCCCTTAGAAAGTCCTGGAACAAATATAGTTAGTATTTTTTGATTAGGGTCATATATATTCATTTGAGATGAAGAAGAAGGTGTAACTTCCTTTGAGTTTTTTCTCCAGTCAATAGCAATAACTTGTCCAGTTGGTTTAATTACTTCAAATTTTGTTATATAAAGCTTAGAATAATTTTTATTTAGAAAAAAGCGTTGTAGTTGATGTTGTCTCCTGCCTTTTTCATCAAGTATTTTTATGAATATCTCATCAATGTCAGTATAAGAGCCGTCTTCATTTACATTTATTGTTTCAATTTCTTTTAATAATACACTATGAGCCTTTGAAAATTGTAAGTTTTTTGCCCAAAGTGGCAAGTATTGGTTAATTAAAAAGAAAAAGATAGCGGTTTGTAAAAAAAGTTTTCTCATGGATGTGTTTTTAAAATTATAAAAGTGTTATTGCCAAATGCTTTTTAAGGCTTTACCATAAATCGTATGGAATTTATACCCCCTATTGTATTAGAAATTTTTGATTGGATTCTTGCAAGAGTAATAATTCCGTTTTTCTCCTTTTGTTCTAATCTCTTGAATTTATTTTTGATTAAGCCTTTTGATATAATCGGCTGTCCTTTAGCTATCAAAGTAGCATCAGCAGCTATTTTTACAGCACTTGTTTCTATACTAATTCGCAAGATGCTAAAAGTTGATGAAAAAGAGCTGGCTTTTCAACGAGCTTTTTTAGAGAGAAAAAAGGCTCAGGAGTATATTGAAAAAATAGATGATTGGAAAAAACAAAAAGTACTTTACGATGCAAGCGATGAAGATCTTGATGAGAGATTCAATGAGTATATGGCACAACGCTTTGCCCGTTATGGGTTAACCTATTTGCTTCCTGTTTTTTTGATGTTGTTCTGGTTAGATCATTTGCCAGAGGTTATCTCTTTAAAAGAAAAGATGGAGGGAGTTTTTGTTATTTTATTTCCCCGCAAAATTATGGGCGTTCCGGGAATTTCTCTGCCTCTTCTTTTTTTGCTTGTTTACTGTTTATCTCTGCTGATTTACTTCAAGTTTAGAAAGAAACCCAAAATAGAAATTTAAAGTGCATCTTTTTATTAATGAGTGCAATTTTTTGATTGCACCTTGTTTTGTAAAAAAATTCATTTGAATCTATTGTGAAAACTATCTTTTAATTGACTGTTAATCTATTCTAACTAACTAATTTCTCATTAAATTTCCTCAGCTGCATTTTTAAATTCAAATTATTCAAAAATGAGATTTTCTTATGTGCATGATTTCATAAGATGCTACTTATTTGTTGCACTTTTAAGGGCAGTTTTGTTAGTTGTTTTAAGATGAGTGTGTATCCTCTTGAAATTAAAAAATAATTTTTTTGGGGTTTGAGCTTTTTAAAAAGGCACGGTGGTTGCTCTATGGACTTAAAAGCCTTAAGGAGGAGAACCGTGAGTAAGCCAAAAATCCCAGCAGCAACTATTATTCGACTATCCGTTTACCAGCGGTATCTAAAAAAGTTGTTGGCTAGAGGTGTAAAGGTTGTTTCATCAAACGAATTAGCTAGCCAGGCCAATGTTAACCCTGCTCAACTTAGAAAAGACTTGTCGTATTTTGGGCGTTTTGGAGTAAGAGGTGTGGGGTATGGTGTTGCCTCTTTGCTTCAAAGTATTTCGAATATCTTAGGGGTAATGGAGGAGAGGACCATAATTCTTGTTGGTACTGGTCCAATTGCTCATGCTCTTATAAGACAACCAGGTTTTTCTCAGCAAGGATATAGGTTTGAGGCTGTTTTTGATGTAGATGAGAAGAATGTGGGTCAACCTTTTGAGCAGGGTTTAAAGGTAAAATCATTAGATGAATTGCCAGAATTTGTAAAAGAGACACCAGTTGAACTTGCCGTATTGGCTGTGCCATCAGAAAAAACTCAGGAGGCCGCGGATAAGTTAGTTGAATGTGGAATAAGAGGAATTTTGAATTTTTCACCTACTAGAATCAAGGTACCAAGAGGTGTGAGTGTCCAGTATGTAGATTTTACCATACTTTTGGACAGCCTCACTTACAATATTTCACAAAATAAAAAGGAGGAGCAAGAAGTAGAGGAAAACAGCGAAATTCCAAAGCTTAAATGGGGCAGGGAACATAGTTGGCCAATAGTACAGTCAAATAACGCAATGGCCTAATTAGGCCTAAATAAAGAAAAGGGGAGGAAGTTATGAGAAAGTATATCTCAGCAATTGCCTTGGCTATTTTGGCTTTGTTTTTAGTTACAAGTAGTTCTATGGCTATTGAAGCCAAATTGGCTTCAAATGAGGTAGAGGCAGGGAAACCTATTACAGTTAAGGGTAAGATTGATCCTGGGCAAGATTTATATATTGTAGTTTGTACAGATAAGATGTTTAAGCCAGCAGATGCCCCTGGTGCAAAGGAAAGGTCAAAACTTACAAAGAAATTTGGTGATACAGCAATTCCTCCTACTTACTATGTTATTACAAATAAGCCAGAAAATTTAGCTACACCTAAAAGTGTGGCTAAAGGTCAAACAAGTGGGCCTTTTGCATTCCCTCCATTTAAGTTTATGGTCAGGGTGAACAAAATTAAAAAATGGTCAGAGATTCCAGATGATGTAAAAGGAATGCTTGGCCCTGTTACAACGGAAAAGCAGTGGAAATTCTTGATTTTTACTCATGAGAAAAAGTTTGGAATTAATACAATATCTAAAGAGCGTCCAATTGGCGGTGGAAACGCCAGAATGGTGTTGACTGATTATAATACCCAAAAAGAGGATTGGAATAAGGGAGTTACTTTAAAGTTTAATAAAGATACCGGCGAATTTGAAATGACCATGACCCCATATAAAAATCTGGCTCCACATACCCAGATGGCTGTTTGGGTAAATGGTCAAAAAACAGCAGGATTCAAGATCATTCCTTCTACCTTCTACTTTAAAATCGGTGGATGTTATATGAATCCACTTGTAGTTCTTTTTGGCGCATTTGTTATTGGTGTGTTATTTGTTATTATGGGTGCTGCTGGTGGTCTCTTTACTGCTGCATATCAGATTACCGTTATTGGAACAAAGGGGCCTATAGGTATAAATGCTGCGAATACAATCAAGCCAACCAACCTATTTTTAACACTGTGTTCTCCAATTACAGGATTGATTAGTTACTATAAAAGTAAACGTTTCGCTTGGCCTGTAGCTATCTTTTTTGCAGCTGGTATTCTGATTGGTGCCTTTTTCATAGGACCTACATTTTCAGCTAAGTATTTGCCACTTAAAGCCTATAAATTTTATCTTGGTATCATCTGTTTGCTGATAGGTTTTAAGCTATTCCATGAGTCTCTTCCAAGCACAATTGAAAAGAAAAAGGCCCTTAAAGCAATTGTCCAAAAGTTTAATAAGGCTGTTGAAGAAGCTAAAAAGACAGGTAAGGCTGCAGAACTTGGTAGAGTGGAATTTGATAAGTTTAATCTCATTAAATTTGATATGAGATTTTGGGGAGAGACTTTTGTTGCCCGTCCACTTACAATGTTAATAGGTGGTATCCTAATGGGTATGATTGCTTCCTCCTTTGGTGTTGGCGGTGGATTTATGTTCATGCCATTTATGACAACATTTATGGGCTATCCAATGTACTTGGCTGTTCCAATTGCTCTTGCAGGTACATTTGCAACTTCATGCGGTGGTATTGCAAAGTACATTTTAATGGGATATCAGCCTGATTGGATCATGGCAGCTTGTATTGCCGGTGGTGCTATAGGTGGTGGTATGGTTGGTCCAAGGATTCAAAAGAAACTTCCTGAGATCTTTCTAAAGAGAATGCTTGCCTTGGCTCTTATTATAGTCTTTATGAAATATACAAAACTGCTTCCATTCATGAGATAATATTTGACATCAGCCATTAAAACTAAAAAGGGGCTTAGTTGCCCCTTTTTAGTTTTTAGAGTCCTAAAGCCGAAGAGACATCACTTAATAATTCCTTTGATTTTTCAAAAAGCTGTTTTACTTCCTTTGGGGTAAATCCAAGCTTTTCCGCCTCTTTTTGAACAAGGTCAACGTTTTTTTCTGGTTGATATAAAGCTGTAAGACGTGATGAAATTGCCACAGGAATAACCGAGGTGTCTATTAGTCCAAGTTCTTTTATCTCTTCTACAGAACAATTGTGAAGCCCAATGCAACAAGTAAATATGTCTGGTAGCTCCCAATTTTTTGCTATCCATGCACCGGCTTGAGCATGGTTCCATGATAAAAGTTCATTCTCGACCTCTTCAAAGGTGCACTTAGAACTGGCCCATTTTTTAAAAATAGGACCATAAAATTTGTACCATTTTCTCATTAGCATAGGTATAGCTATGTCTTGAAGAAGACTTGCAGAAAATGCTTCTTCTGCCTGAATATCTATGACGGATGCAAGTTCTTTTGCAAAAATTGCCCTTAAAATAGAGTCATTCCAATATTTTTTAAAATCAAATTCAGTTTTTTGTGGATCCTTTAAGGCTTTCGTCATGGCATAGCCAATGGCAATATTTTGAATTTCTTTAAGTCCTAAGAGAGATACCGCTTTAGAAATAGTGGTTACTTCTATAGGAAGGGCATAAAGTGCAGAATTGGCAACCTTTAAAATTTGCAGAGCAAGCGCAGGATCAGATTCAAGCAATGGTATGATTTGGTCGATTTCAATATCAGGTTCTGAAAGACGTTTCATAAGTGTTACAACGACTTGGGGGCATGATGGTACTTCCATATTTTTAAAAATGTTTTCAAAATCCCCTGTGGAGAACCTAGAATATTCTAAAAATTTTTTAAAAAATTTCATGGCTAATTTTTTTTGCTTAAAAAATGTCTAAAGATAAAAAAACAATAACTCAAAATAATCCATATGACCAGCTACTTTGGCACTTTAGTAAAATTTTTAGGCTTAGATTTTGGTTTTTGGTTACTAAAACAGATGCCAGGCTACTTAGCCACCTTTATCTCTTTGTTTCTTGTTTTTTAAGTATAGTAATACTTGGGCTTGCAACATATTTTTGTTCAATACTCCTCATATTTCCCTCTCTTGGCCCTACAGTATTTATGCAATTTTATGCACCAAGCTCTCCAATGTCATCACCTAAGCATACACTTCTAGGCCATGGGATTGGTTGTTTAATTGGCCTGCTGGTTTTTTATTTGATAGAAGTTTTAGGAGTTTCAACTCAAGGTATCGATTTAAAGATAGTTATTCTTCTGGCATTGGGAGTAGCTTTGTGTGGAGCAATTATGTCAATAACTGATATTTTGCATCCGCCTGCTGCATCAACAACTTTACTGGTTGCCTTTGGAAACCTAGGTGGAATATCAAGTGCTCTGGCTTTTATTGTCTCTGCGGTTATTGTTACATATTTGGCCTGGATTGTTCATAGATTTTCTGGAGTAAAATATCCATTGTGGCAGCCATTTGATAAACATAAGGGCCCTAAGATACATACAAAACTTGGCCAAATTGATTTAGCTAAGAGCAAAAGTTCCTTGTCTGTAAAAGAAATAGCCCAGCGTTTATCTTCAAGGCAAAAAATAAAATAAAAATTTAGTTTTTATTGCTATTTTTTTGTATTAATTTTTCTCTGTATGAGGGAAGAAATACAGGAAAAATTAGAACCAGACGGATCTGATAGATGCTTTTTTCGCATTAAATGGAAAGATTCAAATGCCATAAGAATTCTTCCTTCTAAAAATCCACTTGGTTTAAAAGAGGCAAGGGCTTTTTATAAGATAGGATCTCATCTTTATAAAAAATCAGTTCATGTACCTAAGATATTTAACTATTGCCAAGATACAGGAGAATTGATCGTTGAAGATCTTGGGGATGTCAGACTTCAGGACATAGTTAATGATCTTGTCAAAAAAGAAAGATATGAACAGGTTACTCTTGTATATAAGAAAGTATTAGACCATTTGGCCTTAATGCAGATAAATGGAGCTAAAGATTTTGATACTTCATGGTGTTGGCAATCTCCCTTTTATGATTCAAAGTTGGCTAAGGAAAAAGAAGTAAAATACTTTTTGAGTTCTTTTGTTAAGGATTTTTGTGGATGTATTTACAGCCATCATGTTGAACATGAGCTTTTTTCCTTGGCGGCATCTGTTGACGACTTTTTATATAAAAGCTTTTTCTTACATCGGGATTTCCAGTCTAGAAATATTATGTGGTTTAAAAATGAACCATTCATAATTGATTTCCAAGGTGGAAGAATAGGGCCAATGGGCTATGATTTAGCTTCTCTTTTATACGATCCCTATGTGAGTGTGCCTGAAAAGATAAGAAGAGAATGTCTTAATTATTATTTAAACCAGTTAAGACAACAAGGTTTTTTAAATTTGGCAGATGAAATACAGGAAACCTTTTCTATACTTTGTAGTTTAAGACTTTTACAGGCTTTAGGGGCATATGGTTTTTTAATAAAAGTAAAAGATAAGTCTTTTTTTAAGCCTTATATAAAGCCAGCTTTAGAAGGATTAAGAAAACATCTTATTATAATTGATTGTTACTTAAGATTTGTTAAGTTAAATAATACTATCAAGTTTTTAGAAAGACTATATACTGAAATATTTCCATGAAATTTTGGTTACGTATATCTATTGTAATATTTTTTATAGCAGTTTTTATTGCTTCACTCTTTTTACCAAATTATTTTTTGGCTTCTCAAAAAATAGAGTTTCTCTTAAAAGATAAGCTCTCAAGAGAATTAAAGGCAGAAGTCAATTTTAAGGAAATCAAATGGCATTGGTTTGCATTGCCACATTTAAATTTGCAAGATTTGACTTTAAAGTCACACTCCTACCATTTTACTGTTAAAGAGCTAGAAATATACCCAGAATGGTTACATCTTTTAAAAGGGAAGTTAATTATATCGACTCTTCATCTTAGAAATCCATATCTAAAGATAATTACTATTCCACCAACAAAAGATAAAACCAAAACACTTCTGCCAAAAAGTATTACCGTTTCAAATGGTATGCTTGAAATAGCAAAAGAAATTCAATTACCTTTTTATATTCTAAAAAAGAAAACAATCAAAATTAACAAAATTGATGCAAGTTTTTATAAAAAAAGATCTATATTATCAATACAATTTAAAGGAGCATCTAATGCTATAGCATTATTAAATGTTAATATTACTTACAATCTCAAAGATAATAGTTATAAAGGAGCTATAAATATAAAAGATTGCAATCTTGCTGCATTTAGAATTAAAAATTTTATAAAAGAAAAGGCTGTTCCTAAAAAAGGATTAATAGATTTAACCATTTCTGTAATGGGTAATGGAATAGATTCTATACAAGGCGAGATCATTGCTTATTCTAATTGTTTAATATCAAAGTCTATTAAAAAAGAAATGATGTTTTCTTGTGGATCGTTGCAAGCGTTATTTAATTATCAAAAAGATAAACTTAATTTAATTATTAAAAATTTAGAGTTCCAAAATCCAAAACTATACTTAAAAGCGAAAATAGAAATTTTTGATTTATTTACTTCTCGAAATAAGAAAAAAAGACTTAAAATAGAGGCAACTGGACATAATATTAATATAAAGTCTATAAGACAAGTACTTTTAGAATTTTGGAATTATGATAAGGACGTAAGAGAATTTTGTGATGTTGTAAGATCTGCAGATTTAAAGAAAATATATGTAAAATTTGATGCACCACTTTCAAAGCTTCACTCATTATCTGATATGTATATAAGAGGTTATGTCCAAAATGCAAGAATATATTTGCCTGATCAAAAAATGTTTTTAGATTCACTTTCTGCACCTTTTTATATTAAAGATGGAATATTACATATCAAAAATGGCTTAGTAAAATTAAGAAATACTATTGGTAAAAATGGACAACTAATTATAGGTCTATCAAAAGGTAAAAAACAGTTATACTTAAATATAGATATTATTGCTGATGCAACTGATGTCAAATGGGCTTTAGTTAAATTTATAGATGATAAAGAAGTAAATGCTGAAATTAGATCTCTTAAAAATATCAAGGGCAAAGTTAGCGGTAAACTACAATTAAAAGGAACTAAAAAACATGCAAAATTATATATAAATGCACAAAAAATTAATATAGGCTTATTCTATCCTAGATTCAAAAAAGAAATACAAGTTACATCAGGAAGTATCATTTATAAAAATGATACTCTAATTTTTCAAAAAAATATAGGAAAATTTGGCAACAATAAAATATATCAATGCAGTGGAAAATTTAGTTGGAAAGACAAAAAAAATAAAAAATTAATAATTAATGCACTCTCAGGTAAGATATATGCTAAAGATATATTGCAACTATGTGATCATGTAAAATATCTTAAAGAATTTAAAA
>CAYMRT010000218.1:0-13657 GCA_964392885.1 uncultured Desulfobacterales bacterium
TTTTTGAAAAATATCGCATTATTTTCTGGAATTATTTTTTTTACTATAGTAACAGATCAAATTACAAAACTTCTTATCATTGACCACTTTTCTCTTTATGAAAGTATGCCTATTATTCCAAACTTTTTTCATTTTACATACATAAGAAATACAGGGGCTGCCTTTGGTATTCTTGCAGGACATGAATCGTGGAGGCATATCTTTTTTCTTACAATAGGAGCAATAACTTTGACTTTTTTATTTTACTTTTTCATCAAGCATAAAAATGAAAAATTAATTCTTATAGGCACTGGCCTTATCATAGGTGGCGCATTAGGGAACATGATAGACAGGATACGCCTAGGTTATGTAGTTGATTTTTTAGACTTTTTTATTGGTCGATATCACTGGCCTGCCTTTAACATAGCAGATAGTGTTATTACAGTAGGCACTCTCCTTTTGGCTATTTATTTTTTTAAACAAGAAGGAAAAAAGGAAATTTAAAAATTTTTTTTAATTCACATCTTGCATTTTAGAAAGTGATGCTTATATTAGCACTCGCAATCAGTGAGTGCTAATAAAGGATGGCCATCCTATATTCAAGTTATTTAAATAAATTAAAAACTTAGAAAAAGGAGATGAGCGCTATGAAGATACGTCCGCTTCATGATCGCATTTTGGTACAGCGTCTTGAAGAAGAAGAAAAGACCCAGGGTGGAATTATTATTCCTGATACAGCCAAAGAAAAACCAATTGAGGGTAAAGTTATTGCAGTTGGAAATGGAAAACTTTTAGAAAATGGTGAAGTAAAGCCTCTTGATGTAAAAGAAGGCGACAGGGTTCTATTTGGTAAATATGCTGGTACAGAAGTAAAGATCGGTGGAGAAGAATATCTCATTATGAGAGAAGACGACATACTTGGAATTATTGAAGATTAAAAAAATTTTATTAATGGAGGAATTAAGGTATGGCAGCAAAGGACATCAAATATAGCGAATCTGCAAGAGCTTCTATTCTTGCTGGAGTAAATGCCTTGGCAAATGCAGTCAAGGTCACCCTTGGTCCTAAGGGGCGTAATGTAATTATTGAGAAGTCTTTCGGCTCTCCTGTAATAACTAAAGACGGTGTTACAGTAGCCAAAGAAATAGAACTTGAAGATAAATTTGCCAACATGGGCGCTCAAATGGTCAAGGAGGTAGCCTCTAAGACCAGTGATGTAGCAGGTGATGGAACCACCACTGCAACCATTCTTGCACAGGCAATTTATACAGAAGGTTCCAAACTTGTTGCTGCAGGCGTAAATCCAATGGCTATTAAACGCGGTATTGACAAGGCTGTTGAGGTTGTTGTTGATAAGCTCAAAAGTATAAGCAAGCCAACTAAAGAGCAAAAAGAGATTGCCCAAGTTGGAACTATTTCTGCCAATAACGACCCAACCATTGGAAATATTATTGCAGAGGCAATGGACAAGGTAGGTAAAGAAGGGGTTATTACTGTTGAAGAGTCTAAATCTATGGACACCTACCTTGACGTTGTAGAGGGTATGCAATTTGACAGAGGTTATTTATCTCCATATTTTGTAACTGATCCTGAAAAGATGGAATGCGTGTTAGAAGATCCTTATATTTTAATCCATGAAAAGAAAATCAGTAATATGAAGGATCTTCTCCCAATTCTTGAGCAGATTGCCAAGATGGGCCGTCCACTTCTTATCATTGCAGAAGATGTTGACGGTGAGGCACTTGCAACTCTAGTAGTAAATAAACTCAGAGGAACTCTCCAGGCATGTGCAGTAAAGGCTCCTGGTTTTGGCGACAGAAGAAAGGCTATGCTAGAAGACATTGCTATCCTCACCGGCGGTACCATGATTGCCGAAGATCTAGGTATCAAGCTTGAAAATGTCTCCTTAAACGACCTTGGAACTGCTAAAAGGGTGGTTGTTGACAAAGACACAACTACCATTGTAGATGGTGCTGGTTCTAAAGAAAAAATAGAGGGCCGCGTAAAGCAAATTCGTGCCCAGATTGAAGAAACCACCTCTGACTATGACCGTGAAAAGCTTCAAGAGCGTCTTGCTAAACTCATTGGTGGTGTTGCTGTAATCCATGTAGGTGCTGCAACCGAAACAGAAATGAAAGAAAAGAAAGCAAGGGTTGAGGATGCCTTAAACGCAACTCGTGCAGCAGTGGAAGAGGGAATTGTCCCAGGCGGTGGAACAGCTCTCATCCGTTGCATTGATGCTCTAAGTGATATAAAAGTTGATGATGAAGACGAACTTCATGGCATCAACATTATAAAGAGGGCATTAGAAGAACCACTTCGTCAGATTGCCTATAATGCCGGACATGAAGGTTCTATTGTAGTGGAAAAAGTAAAAAGCATGGATACTAACGAAGGCTTTAATGCTGCTAAAGGTGAATATGAAGACCTGATGGCAGCAGGTATTATTGACCCAACAAAGGTTACAAGAAGTGCATTGCAAAATGCAGCAAGTGTATCAGGACTCCTCCTTACAACTGAGGCCATGGTGGCAGAAATTCCTAAGAAGGAAGAAGAAGGTGCTGGCATGGGAGGCATGGGAGGAGGAATGCCTGGCGGCATGATGTAGTCCTTCCTCAAGATAATAGAGCTTAAAAAGGCCCTGACTTGCTTTGACTCAGGGCCTTTTTATTTTAAAAAGGTTATGTCGATAAAAAATAATAACTCTTTGTTTATGAAAAAAATTAATGTTATCAAAAGCACTTGGCAGTGTAACAATCGGCACTGAAGCTATAAAGATAGAAATAGAGATAGATATATCTTCAGGCCTTCCAGGATTTTATATTGGGGGGCTTGCAGAAAGCTCAGTAAAAGAAAGCAGAGAGAGGGTAAAGTCTGCAATAAAAAATTCTGGATATAGTTTCCCAACACAGAAAATTACCGCTAATCTTGCCCCTGCTGACATAAAAAAAGAAGGTACAGGCCTTGATCTTCCAATTGCGCTTGCAGTGCTTTGTGCATCAGGCATCATTGAGCAAAATCTTCTTCTAAAATATATGATATGTGGAGAGCTTTCACTTGATGGATCAATAAGATCTACCAGAGGAGTTCTCCCAATTGCGCTTTTAACTAAAAAAGAAGGGCTTGCTGGGATTATTTGTCCAAAGGACAATGCAAAAGAGGCGGCAGTTGTAAAAGATATAGAAGTGATCTCTGCCTTACATCTTACTGAAATTGTAGGATTTTTGCAGGGCACAAACAAAATCGACCCATTATCTATAAGTGTTGAAGAGCTATTCAAATCGCAAGATATAGAGGAGCCTGATTTTATCGAGGTGGTTGGACAAGATTCTGCCAAAAGGGCCTTAGAAGTAGCTGCTGCCGGCAGTCACAATGTGCTTATGATCGGGCCTCCTGGATCTGGAAAGACCATGCTTGCCAGAAGGCTACCTTCTATATTACCCAATCTTAGCTTTGAAGAAGCACTTGAAACTACGGCAATTTATAGCGTAGCAGGACTTCTCCCAAGTGAAGTACCTCTTATAACTAAAAGACCATTTTGTGCACCTCATCACACAGTCTCAGATGCTGGGATGATAGGAGGTGGAACTTTTCCAAAACCAGGTCAAGTAAGTTTAGCACATAATGGAGTGCTGTTCCTAGATGAATTACCTGAATTTAAAAAAAATGTGCTTGAAAGTCTTAGACAGCCCCTTGAAGATGGCTTTGTAACAATTTCTCGTGCCTCTACCACACTCAAGTTTCCCTCAAGATTTACTTTAATTGCAGCCCAAAATCCATGTCCTTGCGGTTTTTTTGGAGAAAAAGGCAAAACCTGCTCTTGTACCCCCTCTCAAATTCACAGATATACTACAAAGATTTCAGGCCCATTACTCGACAGGATTGATATTCAAATTGAGGTACCTGCAGTAGCTTATAATGAGCTATCAAGCAATACACAAGGAGAACCATCAAAAAAAATTAAACAGCGCATAATAAAGGCACGAAATATCCAACAAAAACGCTTTAAGGGTCTAAATATATTTTCAAATGCCCAGATGTCTGTTAAAGAAATTAACAGATTTTGTAAACTTGATAATAATGCAAAAAAAATCCTAGAAAAAACATGCAATTATTTACAACTTAGTGCGAGAGCTTATCATAGAATCTTAAAAATCGCGCGAACTATTGCAGACCTTGAGCAAGCAAGCCAAATTAGTCAACAACATATCCTTGAGGCAGTGCAATATAGAAGCCTTGATAGAAAGGCCTTTATCTAAAGGTCTTATTCTCATAGGCACCATTCACCTCGATATTGCCGCAAGGGCGAGTCTTTTTATGCTTTTGGAAAAACTTGCTCCAGCATGCATTGCAGTTGAAATAAGTAAATTTTCAATTGATTTTAGACAAAAAAAACAAAAAAGCTGGCATGAAAAGCTAGAAAATCTTTTAAAAACGTTGCCACAAAAAGCTAAAACACACTATAGAATCGAACTTCTTAAAAGACAAATCAGCATGCCCTATGAATGGACAATATCAAAAAGAGCAGCCTCATCTTTAGGCATACCATCTGTACCAATAGATTCTGGCAAAATATCTAAAAAAGAACTTCCATTATGGGATAAAGAACTTATAACTGCAGACAATCTTCTTTACCTTATAGATGAACCAGATATAAACGTTAATGAATACTTTGCCTTTCATTATAAAAGGGCAAAGGCATTTCTTTTTAATCATTGGGGTATGAAATGCTTTTTTGACCAATTGGTTTTAGATAAAAATTGGTGTAAAAGAGAAGAGGTTCTCTCTAAGAGACTTTTGTTATTACTGAAACAATATCAAACTGTGGTATATATAGGCGGCTGGATGCATATAATGGAACAAAAAAAATTTGTAACACTTGCAAGGCTTGTTAAACCTATAGTTAAAGCCCGTTATCTAATTACAGGTAAAGAAATAACACCATTAAAGGAGCTTATAAATGCTTGATTTAAGGTTTATTAGAGAACATCTTGATGAAGTAAAAAAGGCACTTGAGGCAAGAAAAAGCAATGCCCCTATTGATGAATTTATAAAGCTTGATGAAAAAAGACGTGCACTTATACAGGAAACGGAAGGTTTAAGAAATAAACGAAACATCGTTTCTCAAAAAATAGGCAAGCTTAAAAAAGAGGGAAAAGATGCATCGCAACTTATTTCAGAGATGAAAGAGGTGGGCTCTAGAATAAAAGAAATAGAAGCTGAACTGTCGCAGGTAGATGAAAAGATAAAACAAATCGTACTTTCTATACCTAACATTCCCCATGAATCTGTTCCACTTGGAGAATCAGATGAAGATAATGTAGTTGTTAAAAGATGGGGAGATATTCCCAAGTTTGATTTTGAACCCTTGGCTCACTGGGACCTTGCAGAAAAGACAGGAACTATTGACTTTGAAAGAGCTGCCAAAATAACTGGTTCGCGTTTTGCGGTGTATTTTGGTCTCGGAGCCATGCTTGAAAGGGCACTTATTAATTTCATGCTAGATATGCATAGAAAAAAACACGGCTATACAGAAGTCTTTCCTCCCGTAATAGTAAATAGCGCAACTCTTTATGGTACAGGGCAACTGCCAAAGTTTGAAGAGGATCTTTTTCGATTAAATTTTAGAGATTATTATCTAATACCTACAGCAGAGGTACCAGTTACAAATCTACACAGAGATGAAATTTTAGAAGAAGAGCAACTTCCTATTAAATATGTAGCCTATACTCCATGTTTTCGTTCAGAAGCAGGCTCTCATGGAAGAGATGTAAGAGGTATTGTCCGTCAACACCAGTTCAACAAAGTTGAACTAGTAAAATTTGTTAAGCCTGAAACCTCGTATGAAGAATTAGAGTCTTTACTCTTAGATGCTGAAGATATATTACAAGCCCTGGAAATACCTTATAGAGTAGTAATACTTTGTACTGGTGATTTGGGGTTCAGTGCTTCAAAAACTTATGATATAGAGGTATGGCTTCCTGGACAAAATAGATTTTGCGAAATATCTTCTTGCAGCAATTTTGAGGCATTTCAGGCCAGACGAGCCAACATTAGATACAAACCAAAAGGACAAAAGAAGACAAGACTTGTACATACTCTAAATGGTTCAGGGTTGGCAGTTGGCAGAACAGTTGTGGCCATTATGGAAAATTATCAACAAAAAGACGGAAGCATAAAGGTTCCGAAAGCACTTATACCTTACATGGACGGGACAGAAATAATTCCAGTAAAAAAATAAAAAAGGAAGCCTAATGGCTTCCTTAAATTTTGTGCCGAGGGGCGGAATCGAACCACCGACACGGGGATTTTCAGTCCCCTGCTCTACCGACTGAGCTACCTCGGCAGAATTTCCTGTTGCCTGGCAATTATTATTATAATGTTAGAATTTGTCAAGGATTTTAAAGCATTCTTAAACACTTCTATTTATACCTCTAATCACTTTGTTTAAGATCATATTATACCTTTTATTATTTATCTTTTTTGCATCAATCTTTTTTATGAATCTTATAGCAGTATTTTTATCCTTCTCAAATTTCCAAAAGCCATATGCCAAAAATAGTAGTGCCGCATAATAAGAGGAATTCTTTTTCAATATCTCCTTTAAAATTTCCTTAGCTGTATGCCAATCATCTTTAAAAATAAGCGCCTGAGCACACAAAAAAGATAAAGATAGAGGTTTTTTGATATCTTTAGCTAAAATAACCTGTGAAAAGCCATAGGCAGAAGTAAAATCCTTGCTGTCTAAAAGTATCTCAAGCTTTCTAACCAATAGAGCAGGGTCATTTGGTTCAATTTCTAAGGCCTTTTCTATCTTATTAAGGGCATTATCAAATCTTCCTTTTCGCCAATAGATACCAGACAGGTTATATAAGGCCATTACATTTTTTGGATCTTTAGTTATAGCCTGCAAAAAGAAATTTTCAGCTAACGATAACCTGCCAAGTTCTGCGTAAAGAGTACCTAGACTATTCAACAGATTTATATCATCTTTTTTTAATCGCAAGCCATGCTTATAGGCAGTAATAGCACCTTTTATATCACCAAAAGAATACAACAAATCTCCATACACATTTGAGGAAAGAGCATCAAAAACAGCATAATTCCCAGGTCCTAAAAGAAAGGCATGATAAAATGAGATAAAAGTATAAGCCAAGATACTTTTGTGTGTTATACCTGACTGAAACACACATGAGAATCCAACAATTAATTTGTTGTCAATTTCCTTTAAAGATAAATACAAGCTTTTAAACTTATCTAAATATGTATCTTTATCTAAAAAAAAGGTCTGTTTTGAGAATTTACAAATAAAGCTATCTGCTCCAACAGGAAACAAAACCGCTCCTTTTTTTAAAAGACACTCTTTTATGGCAGGCTTTTTTTCTAATGAAGAAAACCTGACAAGTGCCAAGGCATTTGCCTTTTCCGTGTCAACAGAAACAAGTTTTAAAAGATCAACTCCTGTCTCATTGGAAATCTTTTCTATAAAAGATGAAGAAAGAACTCGAGATTTTAATATGCTTGCCAATAAAAAGGAATTTTCTACTTGCTTAATCTCATCAAACTTAAAAAAAAGAAAATTTTTTAATGAGTATTTCTTGCTTAGAAAGATTGCAATTTTTTTTAATAAGTCATTATCATCATGATCTGATAGCTTTTTAAATAAAAACCAATAAGAACTATTAATGGCTGCTACTAATTCAAAAATCTCTTTATCAAAAAACATTGAAAAAATATCAATAAGTTCATGTGAATTTAATGGAGAAGAACCTGTTCTCAAAAATAAAAGAAAGGCCTTTTGATTTTTGGAACAGTCTAACAATTTATAAAAATACCTGGGTAAATATGTATCTCCCCCCTCAAGACTAGCGAACTTAAATTCTGATAAACTTTTTAACAAAAAAAACTTAATAAGCTTTACAAACCATTTATCTTCTTCTGCACCAATATTTTTAGGGACGTTTTTTAAATGTGCTACTGCCAAAAAAGGTGATCTTAAACAATCTAAAGGAATAAAAACTTGATGTTGTACTCTATCCCAAAAGGGTTCTTCGTCTTTGAGGCTTGCAAGCGCCCTCTGCCTCTGTCTTTCAGAAATATTTACTTTACCTAGCAAAGAATCCAAATCATATATTGAACCAATTAGAAATGAAAGACTCTCAAAAGGAAAAAGTCTTTTAAGTGAATCAGATAGATCTTTACCAAAGATATAAAAATCTTTAGGGATTATGACACAATTTTTTTCAGATCTATAGTTTAAATCTCTCAATTAGAAACCTCTTTTAATAGCTTTTCATATGCCCTTTCAATACATTTTGCTAAAGTAGAAAATTCTTTTTCTCTAACAGTCCTTAGGTCAAGTATGAGCTGTTCATCTTCAATTCTAGCTATTACAGGTGGCTCTCCCATCCTTAAAAAACGCTCAAAAGATGCAATAATACCCTTCTTTTGAAAAGACTCAGTAAAACTCAAACTTATGGCACAAGAACGCAAATCTTGAAGAGGTAAAGCCCCACCACCCACTCGAGAAATGGTGTCTTTATAATCTATTTTTAGATCTTTAAGATGTAAGGCTCTAAGTCTTCTCGCAACTCTAACCGCCCTTTTTTTAGTCTCATCATAAGACATGGTAAGCATTTTTAGGGTAGGAATACGCCTTAGGGCCTCGCTTTCATCTCTATAAATGTGTAAAATTGCTTCAAGACCGGCAAGAGTGAGTTTATCTATCCTTACAGCTCTATTCATGGGATTTTTCTTTATTTTTTCAACAAGAGCTTTTTTACCAACAATTATACCTGCCTGTGGACCTCCGAGCATCTTATCTCCACTAAAGGTAACTAGATCAGCTCCAGCATCCAAAGACTCTTGCACTGTAGGCTCATGAGCAAAACCATAAGGTGTTAAATTGATAAAATTCCCACTTCCCAAGTCTTCTATAACTGGAATACCATATTTATCTCCTAGAGCTTTAAGGTCTGTGATAGGAACTTTCTTTGTAAAACCAACTACAGAAAAATTGCTCTGATGAACCTTCATCAAAAGAGCAGTATTATCGTTTATTGCATTTTCATAATCTCTAAGATGAGTCCTATTTGTTGCACCTACTTCTCTTAAAATTGCACCACTTCTTGCCATAACATCTGGAATTCTAAAGGAACCTCCTATCTCAACAAGCTCTCCTCTTGAAACAATAACTTCTCGGCCCTTAGCCAAGGTCTCTAAAGTCAAAAGGACCGCTGCAGCATTGTTATTTACAACTAATGCTGCCTCAGCACCTGTTAACTCACATAAAATCTCTTCCACATGACTATACCTGGAGCCACGTCTCCCATGTTGAAGATCATATTCAAGATTTGAATAGTTAACTGCCACTTGGAATATCTGCTCAAATACTTCTTCAGGCAAGAGAGAACGACCTAAGTTAGTATGAACTACAACTCCAGTAGCATTTATTAATGGTCTTAAAGAAGGTCTCAGTGCATACTTTAGACGCTCTTCTACTCTATCAACAACTCTTTCTAAAGTTAGTTCTGTGGCTTCTTTTATTTTATTTGTTAAAATCTGTTGACGAAGTTCATCCAATATTTGCCGCGTTACTTTTAACTTTAGTCTTTTAGGAGTAGCTATAGAGAGTTTTTCTATTATCTTATCTGTTTTCGGAATATGTTGTAAAAGTTTAGTCTTTTGAGGATCAGTCATGCTTAAAATTTATCTCCTTTGGCCTGGAAAAACTAAAGAGCCCTGGTTAAGACAGGGCATAGAATACTATATTAAAAGATTAAAAAATTACTACCAGGTTAATGTAATTGAGACAAGAGCAGCAAAACAAAAGAATGCCCAAAAAGAACAACTTATAAAAAAAGAAGAAGCTTATATAACAGATGCGATAAAAAAATTAAAAGGCCAGTTAATTATATTAGATATAAAAGGAGCAGAATTAAACTCTACAGAACTTGCTAAATTTATAGAAGCCAAACAGAATTATGGAGTAACAAGTTTGATTTTTGTTATTGGTGGTGCCTATGGACTTTCAGAAAATTTTCTAAAAAAAGCTGATTTCAAACTTTCCCTCTCAAAGTTAACCTTTACCCATGAAATGAGCCGCCTTATACTCATTGAACAACTCTACAGAGCTGCAAGTATAATAAAAGGCAGCCCATATCATCATTAATCTACAGCTTCAACAGAACTTACCTCGGGCACTTCGCTTTTCAAATAACGCTCAATACCTGCCTTTAATGTCATTTGACTCATAGGGCATCCTTTACAAGCACCAACTAGCCTTACATTTACAACCCCTGTTTCTTCATCAATATTAACAAGCTCAACATCTCCACCATCTTGTTGGAGCATTGGACGTACCTTATCAAGTGCCTCTTGAACCTTATCTTTCATATTTTAATACTCCTTAAATCATTTCGGATTTTAGATCTAAAATTATGGTCTATTTTAAAAAAATGATCAACTGATAAAAAGTCTCGAAAAAGCACTAGCTCTTTTAACAATATCTTTATCTTCAGGTCTCCATAAATCAGATATAACAGCTACCATATCAGCACCGGCCCTTATTAAGCTGAATGCATTTTTTAAGGTTATTCCTCCAATTGCACAAATAGGAATACTTAATTCTTTTTTGGCCTTTTCTAATAGCTCAACAGTAGCCCTTACAGCATCTGGCTTTGTTGGAGAAGGGAAAAAAGAGCCAAAGGCTACATAATCAGCGCCAGCATCCTCCATAAATAGTGCCCGTTCAAGGTCATTATAACAAGAGACCCCAATTATTTTTTCAGGACCGAGCAACAATCTAGCTGCTGTTATGCTTTCGTCATCTTTACCGATATGAACACCATCTGCCCCACTACTAATGGCAAGATCAACCCTATCATTTACAATAAAAAAAGCCCCAAATGAATCGCACAACTCTTTAATTGCCTGGGCAACAAAGAGAAGCTCATCGTCACTTTTACTTTTATCTCGAAGCTGAATAATTTTTGCACCACCTTGCAGTGCCTTTTTCACATAAGAAATTATACTAGAATAAGGAGTAAGTCTCTCATCTGTAATAGCATACAAACCTCTTAAGGAATTTTTAGTTTTGATTTTTGCTTTTTTTTCCATAAGTTAAATAAATAGCAGCCTCTTCTATATTATAGAGAGACTGCCAAATTAACTCTAGTCTGCAGGATAAAAATTTTCTTTCTCAGCTCCACACTTTGGGCAAACCCAATCATCAGGCAGATCTTCAAATGGAGTGCCTGGCTCAATACCGTGATCTATATCTCCCTCAGCAGGATCATAAATATAACCACAAGGACATTCCATTCTTTGCATTTTACTCATATTCATCTCCTCCTTTTTTACTTTATTTATATAATAGCGCAATATACAAAATAAATCAAATATTTTTTATAAAAAAAATCTTATTTATTTTATTTTAATAAATATTGACAAAACAAAAAATATCCTTAAAATGTGGACACATCTTAAATGATAGATAGCCATTCCCCGGTAGCTCAATCGGCAGAGCGGGTGGCTGTTAACCACTAGGTTGGCGGTTCAAGTCCGTCCCGGGGAGCCAGATTTAGTATTTTCTGCTTTAAAACCCCGTCGAGATTCTGACGGGGTTTTGTTTTTCATTAATTTATCTAAAGTTCTCTCTCTTCACACACCTTCTTTTGCTTCTTTTAAATTTTATTAAAGAAAATTTTTTTATTGCATTTAAACGAACGTTTGATATAATTATGGATTATGCTCAAGAAAAGAAATAAAGATAAGACCAACGCTAAAGCTAGATTGTTAAAAGTTGCTGAAGAGCTTTTTGCTGAAAAAGGGTTTGAAGGTACAAGCATTAGAGAAATAACATCTAAGGCAGGAACTCATCTTTCTGCAGTTAGTTATCACTTTGGAGGAAAAGAAGGACTTTATAGGGCTGTTTTTAACATCCCTTTTGCTGAACGTGCCACCAAAATTAGAAATGCATTTGTTGCTAGAATTTCAACTGGGGTCAACACCTCACAAGAGGTTATTCAAGCGCTGGCTGAATCAGTAATATTTGGTCCAATGGATGATTTTGAGCGTTCTATCCACTTTAAACTCTTGGCAAGGGAGCTTTCAGAGCCATCCGATGCCTTTGAAATAATTAAATCAAAAGCAATAGGTCCATTGGCAAAAGCCTTTAAAAACTCTTTAAAACCATTTTATCCAAAGCTTTCGGAAGAAAGGCTTATTATGGCTATTCTTAGCATCTTTGCGCAAATAATATATTTTAACTTTGCAAGAGCCAAGGTATCTGCCCTTGTTGGGCGCCCATATGATAATTTATTTAAAAAAGAACTCATTGATCACATAACATTATTTTCTCTTACAGGGCTAGAAGGGCTCAGTGCTGACAAATGAAGCGGTATTTTTCATTCTCAAAAAATTTATATTATGTCAGGGGCTATTTTGAGCTCAATAAAGTTATTTTCTTAACTTTGGCCTTAACTATGCTTTGGATATTTTTGCTCACTCCTGGAACAGTTATTCCTGCAGTTGGAAAAGAGCCCTCAGAACTTTTACATGTTGACATAACAACTGCTGTCAGGCTTGCCATAAAACACTATCCTGAAATTAGAGAAAAGGTCCATGAAGTAGCTGCTTCAAAATTTGAAACTAAAGCCATTAATGGGCAGAGATGGCTTAGAATTGATCTTGCCGCACAAGCAGAAAGGCACAGTGATCCTGTTGCTATTACTGCTATAAAAGGTCCAGGTGAATTTCCAGAATTCAGTAGAGACATTTATTTTTGGGACTTAATTCTTTCTCTTCCTCTATATGAAGGAGGCAGGGTATCCAAACAGGTAGAAATCTCACAGTTAAACCGCAAAATTCACCAGAGTATTTTAAGGCAGTCTGCTCAAGATATTTTCTCTAATGTAAAACAAATTTTTGGACAGATACTTTATTACAAAGAGCTTCTTTATACTGAAAATAGGATACTTAATATTCTTAAGCGTCAAAAACAAGATGCCAAAGAACGTTATCATATAGGTAAAATAGCAAAACTAGATCTTCTTTATTTCAACCGTGCAATTTCAGAACAAGAAGCATCGGTATCAACAACACAAAATGCCCTTCTATTAGCAAAAAAACTTTTATCTCTTTATATGGGCGTTGAAGAAACTACATTTACCGTTAAGGGTGAGCTTGAATCAGTAACGCGACAACTTGTTGAAATGGCTTCAGCCAACAGCATGGCTAGTCATCTTGATAATACTGATCTCAATAAACGGCCTGACATTCAAGCAGCAATTTTGAAGCTTGAGCAAAGTCAAAAGGTCCTTGAACTTGCCAGACGAGCTTATCTTCCAACTATTTCTGCGTTTAGCTCATATGGACGCAGGGCAGGCTATGGATTTAATTATGATGAAGAGGTATGGACTGCCGGGATTAGACTTAATTTGAACATCTTCGACTCAGGCGTAAAGAAAAATCGACTTGAACAGACTCAACGAATGGTTCTTGCAGCAAAGAAAAATTTAGAGGCTTCAAAGCTTAAGGCCCTTAGAGAGATAGAAAGAGCAGCTTTAGAAATGGCTTCAGCTAAAGAGAAGATAAAAAAATATAAGGCTGTTGAATCTTATGCCAAGGAGGCATATCAAGTGGAAAGCGTAAAGTACGATTCCGGAGCAGGCTCTAT
>CAYMRT010000219.1:0-13953 GCA_964392885.1 uncultured Desulfobacterales bacterium
GAAAAATTTAGGGTATTGGGTGAGTTGGCGTCTGGTGTGGCTCACGATTTTAATAACCTTCTTCATTCAATCAATAGCCATCTTTATCTGCTAGAAAAAAAACTTGGAGGTAAAGTGAGCGATGTTGAAGATCATTTGAAGGCTCTAAAAACTGCAGTGGAGGATGCTAGCCAAATCGTAAAAAGACTTAGTTCCATGGGAAGAAAAAAAGAAGGAGAGTTTCAACTTGTTGAGCTTGCAAACTTAATAAAAGACACTGTACTTATGACAAAGCCTAAATGGTATCATGAACCCAATTCCCATGGTAGAAAGATAAATGTGCAAATGGAATTAGAACCTGACATTTACGTAAAGGTAAATCCATCTGAAATTAGAGAAGTGCTTACAAATCTTATTTTTAATGCCGTTGATGCCATGCCTTCTGGCGGAGAGATTTTAATTACTGCAAAAAAAGATGACTCAAGCGCTATTTGTACTGTTAAAGATTCTGGGCTTGGCATTAGTCCTGAGTTAATTGATAAGATTTTTGACCCATTTTTTACCACAAAAGGACATGGTTCAGGTCTTGGGCTTTCTATCTCTTATGCGATAATGCAGAAACATGGAGGCGATATGCAGGTTAAAAGCACTCCAGGAAAGGGAACTATATTTTATCTGACTTTTCCATGTATAACTCCAGGTGTATTTTAACAACCCCGTTTTTTTAAAATTTCTTCTATCATGGAGTTATGTATATCAACTATTGATGCCCCTGTTTCGTAAACAGTCATCCAGACACACCTTCTAAATGCCCTGTATAAGTCTGCCCGCACATGAATTTTAAGGACCTTTATCTCTTCCTTTTCATTTTTAGAATTTTTATTATTTTCCATGGTCGTTCTTGGTAGCGTTTATTCGGCTAAGGATATTTTAACTTAAAAATTTTTTCTTTAAAGGAGATACAGCCTATTAAAAAGATAATAATTAGAGGGACAAATTGGATTGGAGATGCAGTTATGACCTTTCCTGCCATCTCCATGCTCAGAAGGCGATTTGGAGATGCCCAGATAGATATTATCGCAAGGCCTTGGGTAAGTCATGTTTATAAATGCCATGGTGCAATTAATAATGTTTTAGAGTTAAGCAATGGGAGAGGAACAAAACGGTGGCTGTCTATATTTAAGGATGCCAAGTTAATAAAAGGCATTAATTATGATATAGGCATTTTATTTCCAAATTCTTTTGAGTCTGCTTTTTTATTTAAGTTATCTAACATACCGGAGATAGTAGGATATACAACAGACTTAAGAGCTCCATTTCTTACAAATAAGATTTCAACACCTCCAGATAAAAACAAAAATCATGAAATTTTTTATTATCTAAGTTTGATAAAAAGGGCCTTTTCAATACAAGACGACGAATACAGCAATAGGCCGCTAATTGAGTTTAGAATAAGCAACAGCTACATTAAAAGTACAAAATACAAACTTAAAAGGCTGGGCATTTCCTTTGATAAGATATTTGTGGGGATAAATCCCGGTGCAGCCTATGGCCCTGCCAAATGTTGGCCAGTTGAACGATATAAAGAGCTTGCAAAAAGGCTCTTAAATCTTTCGAAAGATATTTATGTGTTAGTCTTTGGTACAGCAAGCGAAAACAATGTTGGAAGAGAAATTAGAGCGGTTAACTTAGAAAGGGTTTTTAATTTATGTGGTAAGACAACCTTAATGGAAGCCATCTGCACAATTTCTATGTTAAATCTTATGGTGACAAATGATTCTGGCCTTATGCACATTGCTGCAGCCTGCAATATTCCGATAGTTGCTATATTTGGGAGTACAAATCCAATAACAACAGGTCCTTGGTCGGAAAATGCGATAATAATTAGGAAAGAGCTTTCATGTTCTCCATGTCTTAAAAGGGATTGTAATAAGGGGTTTGAGTGCATGTTAGGTATTGAAGTAAAAGATGTTTTAAAGGCCTGTAAGAGGCATTTAAAAAAGTTGGACCTTTGAGGCAGTTATGAACAAAGCAGTTTTTTTAGATAGAGATGGCACTATTATCGAAGAGGTAAACTATTTAAGGCAGATTGATCAAATAGATATTTTTAAATGTTCTGCTCCTGCTATTAGTCTCTTGAATAAGGCCAATTTTAAAGTTGTAGTCATAACTAATCAATCAGGAGTTGCCAGAGGTTATTTTAAAGAAGATTTTGTAAAAAAAAGTAACAGCGAAATTGCTAACAGGCTGAGGATGCAGGGAGCAAATATAGACGCATGGTTCTATTGTCCTCATCATCCAACCGAGGGGGAAGCTCCATACAAAATAGATTGCAACTGCAGAAAGCCAAAGATTGGTCTTATTGCTAAAGCCAAAGATATGTTTGACATTGATTTATCTAGCTCGTTTATAATTGGAGACAGCCTTAAAGATTTAGAGGCTGGCTGGAATGCAGGACTTAAAACTATTTTGGTGCTAACCGGCCATGGTAAAAATACATTGAAATCGCTCAGAAAAGATCAATATAAGGATGTCAATTTTATTGCTGAAGATATATTGGAAGCTTCTAAATGGATATTAGACTTTTTGAAAAATCCTCACCTAAAAAGATTTTAATAATAAAGTTAAGTGCCCTTGGAGACGTTGTGCAATCACTTCCTGTGCTTTATGCCTTAAAAAGGCGCTTTCCTAAAAGCTCTATCCATTGGATTACAGGAGAAGTTGGGGCAAGCCTTTTAAAGGATAACCCGCTTATTGATGAGGTAATTGTGTATAAAAGAAAAATATTGGGAGACTATGCCTTATCTGTTTTTAAATGGCCTGCACTTTTAAAAGAGCTTATATGCCTAAGAAAAAGGCTTATTAAAGCAGAATATGACCTTGCAATTGACCTTCAGGGCCTTTTCAAAAGCGGTATGATTACCTTTTTTTCCAACGCTTCGGTACGACTTGGCTTTGATAAGGGAAGAGAGTTTAGTCACTTTTTCTTAAACTTTAAACTTCCTCCATATAATCCTGATAAGCATGCTGTGTTAAGATATCTTGACTTGTTAAGACCTCTTGGCATCAACTCAAAAAATGAAGTGATATTTCCTTTAGGGTTAAATGATAACGATTATTTAAGGGCAAATGCCATCTTAAAAAAGCATGGCCTTGAACCCGAAAAGACTATTTGTTTTATCCCTGGCACCATATGGCCTAGTAAAAAATGGGATAGTAGGCTTTTTGCAAGGCTTTCCCTATCTATAAGAGATATCTTTAACTTAAAAACTGTAATTATAGGTGCTAGCCAAGACAGGCAACTTGGGAAAGAGATAGAGGCCCTTTCAAGGGGAAGCGCAATAGATCTTACAGGTAAAACTGACCTTAAATGTCTTGCCGCTTTATTTTCAAGCTCTTTGGCAGCAGTAAGTGTTGATACAGGCCCTATGCACTTGGCAGCAGCCTCTGGGCTTAAAATCGTCGCCCTTTTTGGCCCTACTGCCCCTTGGCGGACAGGGCCGTTTGGAGAAGGGCATGTTGTTCTTAGAAAAGATTTAAGCTGTAGTCCATGTTTTAAAAGAAGCTGTAATGATAGACAGTGTATGTTAAATATAAAAGTGGATGAAGTTATAGATGCACTTAGAAAAATCCTTATTTAAGGAGCACTTATGAGCGAAATAAGTCAAGATTTTCTTGATCTGCTTGCTTGTCCTAAATGTAAAAAGGAAATTTTTCTTGGACAGACAGGTGATGTGCTTATCTGTAAAGAGTGCAAGCTAGTATATGAAATAAAGGAAGGAATTCCTGTCATGCTTATAGATGAAGCAAAATCGCTTGAAGAATATGAAAAGGAGAAAGGTGGACGTTAAAAATAAACTACTCCAAAAGATAGAAGAGTTTTCAGAGGCCAAGATCCTTGTTCTTGGAGATATAATGCTTGATCAGTTTGTATGGGGTGAGGTGTCGAGAATTTCTCCAGAGGCTCCAGTTCCCATAGTGCAAGTTGAGAGAGAGTCTTTTTTGCTTGGCGGGGCAGCAAATGTAGCTAACAACTTGAGAAGTCTTAATGCTGAAGTTATCCTGTCTGGCGTTATAGGAAGCGATAACTTTGGCTCTTTCCTTCTTGATCTGTGTAACAAAGATGGAATTGATCCTTCTGGAATAATTCAAGATAGCGATAGACCTACCACATTAAAAACCAGAATAATAGCTAGAAGCCAACAAGTGGTAAGGGTAGATAGAGAAGATCCAAAAGAACTTTCAAATGAAAGCTTTAATGAATTAAAAACAAGGCTCTTAAAATTAATAGATGATTGTGAGGCAATTATTATCTCAGATTATAACAAGGGTGTTATAACGAAAAAACTTATAAAATTTGTTATGGAAAAGGCAACGTCTCAGAAAATTCCTGTTCTTATTGATCCAAAACCATCAAATGCTTGCAGCTATTTAAGCGCCACTGTCATTACACCTAATAAAAAGGAGGCAGAAGAACTTTCTGGTATAAAAATAGATTCTGAAGAGAATGTATATGCTTGTGCAGAGAGACTTGCTGAAAAGTTCAGTCTTCAGGCAGTGTTATTAACCAGAGGACCTGAGGGCATGGATCTTTGGCAAAGAAATAAAGGGCTTTTTTCAATACCTACAATGGCAAGAGAAGTCTTTGATGTGACAGGTGCTGGCGATACTGTAATTTCTCTTTTTGCTTTGGGAATTGTATCTGGATTATCTTTTTGCGAGGCGGCATATTTATCGAATCTCGCTGCTGGAATTGTAGTCGGAAAGGTTGGTACGGCAACTGTCACTAAAAAAGAGCTGGTATTAGCTGTTAAAAATTCCCCTGAAATTAAGATCCATTCGGCTCGTAAATAAAAAATGGCTAGAAGGGATATAAAATCTCCACAAAAGGCCCTTTTAATTTCCGGGCTTATTTACAGAAATGGCATTGAGTTGCAAAAAATTTTTGAAGACTTAAAAAAAGCCTTTGGCAGTATTTTAAAGTTGTCTGAAGTGCGTCCTTTCTCTTGGTCTAATTATTACGAAAAGGAAATGGGGGCTGATCTTCTTAGATGTTTTTTGGCATTTAAAGCTCTTGTAGAGCAGGATACACTTTCTTTAATAAAACACAAGGCAATGGATATTGAAGATAAGTGGTCTGTTAACGGAAATAGACAGGTAAATATTGATCCTGGCATATTGACCCTTGAAAGGTTAGTCCTTGCCACTACAAAAAACTACACCCACAGGATTTATCTCGGACAGGGTATATACGGAGACTTAACTCTAATTTTTCAAAGAGGCAAATATAGAGCTCTTGAATGGACTTACCCAGATTATAAAAGCGAGTTTGCACTTGGTTTTTTTCTAGATTCAAGATCTATTTTAAAACAACTTTTGAGAACCTCTGTGGAGTAAAAATTATGCTTAGAAGCATGACTTGTTTTGCCAGAAAAGAGTTGTCAACTGATGAGTATCAGTTAACTCTTGAATTAAAATCGGTAAATTCTCGTTATTTTGACTTTCATTCTAGGCTACCTAGAGAGTTTTTGGGGCTAGAAGATCGAATCAGGAAGTTTCTTAAGGAAAAGTTAATTAGAGGTAGGGTAGATCTTTTTGTCCAGTACGACTCTTTTGAAGAAAAAGAGCTCTCTTTTGAGCCTAATTTAAGCCTAGCAAATGGATATCTAAAGGCAGTGGCTACTCTTTGTGAAGAACTTAATATTGTAAATAGCCTTCAGGTTGGAGAATTATTAAAACTGTTAAAAGATGCAATCAAAGTTAAAGAGGCTCCAACAGATATAGAAAGGTTATGGGGTATATTGTTTCCTCCTCTCCAAGAATTAGTAGATGAAGCCCTTTCTATGGCTTTTAAAGAAGGAGAGATAACAGAAGTTGATATTAAAAAACGCCTTTCTTTCATTAAAAAGCTTTCTGAAAAGATTGCCATCCAGTTTGAAAGCTCTATAAAAGAGCAGACAGAGGCCTTAAAAAAGCGAATTCTTTCAAGGCTTAAGGATTTTTCAGAGATCGATGAAAACAGACTTATTCAAGAGGCTGCTATTTTGGCCGATAGGTTGGATATAAATGAGGAGCTTGTAAGACTTGAAAGCCATCTTAGTCAGTTTTATAAATATTTGGAACTGGACGAGCAAATAGGGAGGAAACTTGATTTTTTAACTCAAGAGATTCATCGGGAAGTGAATACAATTGCCTCAAAGGCATCTGATTCAACAATTTCCCATTTAGTTGTTGAGATAAAGGCAGAACTTGAAAAGATAAGAGAACAGTTGCAAAATGTAGTGTGAGTTTTTTGAGTATAATGTTTTTTAAACTTTTCACAAAAAAGGGGTGTTGAAATGAGTTGCAAATGCAAGCTTTTAAATATTGGTTTTGGAAATACTGTTGTTGCAGAAAGAGTTGTGGCCATTGTTAACCCATCTTCTGCTCCAATGAAAAGATTAAGAGAAGAGGCAAAACAAAATAGCAAGCTTATAGATGCCACCCAAGGCAGACGTACCCGTTCAATAGTTATAACAGATTCTGATCATGTGATTTTATCCGCAATTCAAGCAGAGACAATATCTCAAAGACTTGGTGCAGATCTTTTAAGCAAAACAGATGAAAAAGATGAAAAATAGTTTTTCCCTTTAATGGATAGAGGCGAATTATTTGTAATTTCTGCCCCTTCTGGGGCAGGAAAAACTACTCTTTGTAATAGGCTTATAAAAGAACTTAGCGGGCTAGAGTTCTCTGTTTCTCATACCACTAGAACTCCTCGTCCAAATGAGGTGCATGGAAAAGACTATTTTTTTGTGTCCCATGATGAATTTCAAAGGCTTGTTCAAAAAGATGCTTTTTTAGAGTGGGCAAGAGTTCATGGGAATTTTTATGGAACAAGTAAAGAGCAGGTAGTCACTAAGCTTTCAAGGGGTATCGATGTTGTATTAGATATCGACGTTCAAGGAGCAAGGCAAGTAAAAGAGCGTTTCCCTGGGGCAATTACTATATTTATACTGCCTCCATCATGGAAAGTTCTTGAAAAACGTTTAAAGTCTAGGGGGAGTGAAGACAGAGAAAAGCTTAGAATAAGGCTTCAAAATGCCTTAAAAGAGTTAGAGGAAGTAACCAATTATGATTATGTGGTAGTAAATGATAAACTTGATGTGGCCACAGAAGAATTAAAGTCAATTGTTGTTGCAGCTAGGCTTAAGGCTAAACGAGTTCTTACCACTAGGATTGATCTTGAGCAGCTTAAACCCGATCCTAGCTCATGGTTTTTACTTGAATGAAAGAAAATGATCAAAAACTTCTCATATGGGGTATTCATCCTGTTGAAGAGGTCTTAAAGGTTTCCTCTAATTATATTGATACAATATTTGTCCTGCCTAGTTTTGGGAAAAAGAAAAATCAGGCCAAGCTCCTAAAATACATTCAAAAAAAGGGCCTTTTGCCACAAACGGTAGCTGATTTTCATCGGTTTAGATTGCCTCAAAATGCAGTGCATCAAGGAATTTGCGCATATGTTTCAAGTTTTTGGGAGACGGATCTTAGTGAATTGATTTCTATAGCACTTAATAAAAAGGCTCCGATAGTCATTTGTGATCAGATTGAAGATCCTCAAAATCTTGGTGGAATAATTAGAGCAACTGTTGGTTTTTTTGCATGTGGCCTCATAATTCCCCCAAAAAATAATGCCCGGATAAATGGTACAGTGATTAAGGCATCTTCTGGGGCGCTTTTTCATACTAAAGTTTGCACTAGGGTAAACATTCAAAAGGCAATTTTAAAATTAAAGGAGCAGGATATACCTGTAGTTGGCCTTGACGCTCATGGTGCCCAAGAGATTTTTTCTGCTGACTTTTCTCTTCCGCTTGCACTCGTTCTTGGCTCTGAATCAAGGGGTATAAGAAAGAATGTAAAAAAAGAGCTTGATCTTTCAATAAGAATTCCCATTAATAAGGTCTTAGATTCTCTAAATGTGTCTTGCTCTGCATGCGTTGCCTTATATGAAATAAGCAAAAAATTAGCTGAACTGATTGATTAAAATGACTTTTATCCCTTATAAGATTTTAAGTCACATAGTAAGTCCAATTGTTGCCTCTGCCTTAATGTTTTCAGGTAAAAAAGCCGCTAAAAGCCAAAGGCTTGGCTATCTTCCACAAAAGATTAAGCAAGACGCCCCTTTTGACCTATGGATGCATGGAGTATCAGTAGGAGAGATTGGAGTTGTAAAAGCGATATATGATGAGTTTAAAATAGTAAATCAAGATTCAAAGATAATAGTTTCATCATTTACTGATACTGGTGTGGAAAGGGCTGGGGATCTTTTTAAGAATATACCTGTAATTTATTATCCTGTAGATATTCCCTGGGCAGTTAAAAGAAGTGTTTTGTCCATAAGGCCTAAAATTTATTGTGTTGTTGAGACAGAGCTTTGGCCAAATCTCCTTTTTTATTTAAAAAAGCAAAAAACAAAACTTATTTTATTAAATGGGAGGCTTTCTCCAACTTCTTTTAATAGATATAAAAAAATTTCCTTTTTTATAAAGGAGGTGCTTGAGCTTTTTGATCAACTCTGCGTTATCTCTGTAAAAGACAAAGAAAGATTTATTAGTTTGGGTGCAAAAGAAGAAAAGATTTCAATTTGTGGAAACGCAAAGTTTGAATCTTTATTAAAGGCTCCAAGTATAAGAAGGCAAAAAGATATACAAAAAAGGCTCCCTTTGATTTCTAAGAGGCCTATAATCGTTGCAGGAAGCGTAAGAGGTAAGGAATATGTAGAAGTTATATCCGCCTTGTTTTTATTAAAAAAAAGCGGATTGAATCCTATCTTAATCCTTGTGCCCCGCCATCTTGAAAGGATAAACGAGATTGAAAGGTTTTTAAGGGAGAAAGGCCTCTTATATAAACTCTTTTCAAAAATTGATAAAGATTACAACTTAGGTGAAGTAGATTGCATATTGATTGATAAGATAGGCATTTTATTTGATCTTTACTCTCTTTGCGATTTTGCTTTTGTTGGAGGCACCTTAATATCAAAAGGTGGACAAAATTTGATGGAACCAGCTTCATGGCAAAGACCGGTGGTGTTTGGCCCTTATTTTTATAATTTTCAAGATGCAGGAGAACTCCTACTTGAAAGAGGAGGAGGCTTTCTAGTCAAAAGCATGGAAGAGCTTTATGAGGCCTTTAAAATGCTTCTTGAAAAAAGAGATTTAAGGGTAAAAGCAGGCATAAATGCTCGTAAGGCACTTGAAGAGCTTGGAAGAGGTGCTGCAAACAATCAAGCAAGGATTTTGCATCATTTTTTAAGAAATAGTTTTTAAAGGGAGTTATCTATGCTTTTTAAAAATCTCCTTTTTCTTTTTTTTGTATTTTGGGTGTCTTTGTGTGCCAATGCACTCTCTGAAGAGTTTGTACCAGAAGATTTAACGCCTTGGAAGCAGTGGGTCCTTTATGCACATAAAGACTTGGAGTGTCCTTTAGCTCCAATATCGTCACGACATAAGAGAGTTTGTCTATGGCCATCGCATTTAACCATTAATGTCTCTGGCAAGGAAGCCTTTTTTACTTATAAGGTTTTTGTTTTTAAAGATAGTTTTGTGGAACTCCCCGGCAGTCAAGAAGTTTGGCCTGTAGAGTTAAGCGCAAATGGTAAAAAAGAGGCAGCAATAAATAAAAAAGGTAAGCCTTATCTTTTCCTAAAGAGAGGCTCTTTTGAGATAAAAGGTAAGCTAGTTCTTGGGGATACAAAGGCTTTTTATGTTCCACAAGGAACAGCCCTTTTAAAACTTTTTTTAAATGGGAAAAGTATAGATGAGCCAAAGTTAGATACAGAAAATTGGCTTCTTTTTCTTACTGAAAAATCTCAATCTAAAATTTATACAAGGCCTAAAAAGAAAATAAAACTAGAGGTCTTTAGGCTATTAAAAGATGGTGTGCCTTTTGAGATAGAGTCAGTTGTGAGAATGTTTGTTTCTGGAGAGCCAAGGGAGCTTGTTTTTAAAAATATGATTCCAGATGGTTTTGTTCCTGTTAAGGCAAGTTTTCCATTTAAATGGGCCTTTGATAAAAGTGGAAATTTATATCTTCAGGTGCGTCCTGGCACGTGGAACTTTAAATATGTGATGGTAAATCCCTCTCATGTGAGAAAGATTTCTTATTGGAATAAAGACAGGCGGCTTTTAATGCCTGAGATATGGGTATTTAAAGAAGATCCTTCTGTAAGAAGAGTTGAGCTTAAAGGAGGCACGCCAGTAGATCCTACTCAAACAGATATTCCTGAACACTGGAAGAATTTTCCTGCATTTTATGTGAAGAAAGGTTCAAGCCTTGTATTTGATGAATTAACAAGGGGTAGTGAAAAGAGGCCTCCAAATGAGCTTAGCCTTAAAAGAACCATGTGGCTCGGATTTAACGGTAATGTTTATTATGTAAAAGACGAAATAAGCGGCAAAATAAATAGCAAATGGCGTCTCAATGCAATTCCTCCTTTGAGACTTGGACGAGTGGTAATTGATGGTAGGCCAAGGCTCATCACTAAAGACAATAACGGAAAAGCTGGGGTGGAGATAAGAAACAGATCGATTTATTTAGAGGCAGAAGGAGAGATGGAGGGTAGCATAGATGAATTGAAAGGCCTTGGCTGGGAAGAAGAATTTAGTTCGGCCAAGATAGAACTTTTTCTTCCTCCAGGCTGGTCTGTTCTTGCTGCCATTGGTGCAGATATAACCGATGGTACTCTGATAGATAAGTGGAGCCTTTTGGATATATTTTTACTGCTTCTTCTTTCATGGGCAAGTTTTAAGTGCTTTGGTATTTTAGGTGCAATTTTTATGTTTTTGTTTTTGTTCTTAGGTATTCAAGATAAGGGGGCACCTGTTTGGATTTGGCTTCATCCTATAATTGCACAGGCACTTTTAATGATGGTAAAAAAGGAGTCAACTGTAAGGTTAGTAAAGACTTACAAGTTTATATCTCTTATAGGGATATTGTTTCTTGTTTTGCCTTTTTCTGCGAAAAGCATAAAATGTGCAATTTATCCACAAGTTTGCCGTGCTATATCTCATGAAGAGCTAACTAGAGATATGCCTTCAATAATTCCCTCTGTACAAAAAAAATTAAAGGGAACTCGGCTTAACAAATCTGCCCTTAAAGGCAAGATGTATTATCAGGAAAATCAGACTCAATTTGGGGTAAAACTTGATTTTGAGCCTGAAGCACGGATACAAACAGGTCCAGGACTTCCAAGTTGGCAAGGTAATAAAGTTAGGCTCAGATGGTCAGGGCCGGTGTCGTATAATCAAAAAATAAGTATTAGATTTGTCCCCCCATTGTTAAATCTTATTTTTGGAATTACAAAGGCGGTTGCTCCTATTTTACTTCTTATTGTAATGTCAGGCGTATCAATTGGCTTGATGCCTAAGAGTAGAAATTTAAATTTTATTTTATTTTTCCTTGTTGTTTTTATTACATCTTTTTCGCCATCTGTAGTCCAGTGTGCTTTCCCTTCAAGAGATCTTTTAAAAGAGCTTGAAAACAGACTTACTAGTCCTCCTAAATGTTATCCGTACTGTACCGCAATTAAAAGTACAGTTATAAAGGTATGTGATAATAGGCTGGAATTTAGATTTATGATAAAAAGCCTAGCAGATAGTGTTATGCGTCTTCCTATAAGTCTCAAAAATTGGCAGCCTGAAGAGGTTTTTATTCAGAAAAAAGACGGATCTTTTAAAGAAATTCCACTTAAAAGAGATGAAGACGGATATTTGATATTAGCAGTTTATAAAGGGCGATTAAATGTGGTTGTCTATGGCAAGTTGAGGGAAGATATTACTTTGCCTGTGCCTTTTACTCTTCATAATGTAACTGTTGTTGCAGATAAAAAAAAGTGGAAAGTAAGCGGAATAGACAGACATTTAAATGTTAAAAGTCAAATAAGGATTGCTAAAGTTAAAAAAGATAAAATTAACAACAACGAAGATAGTTTCCATAAAGTCCAAGATGATGGAATCCCGCCTTTTTTAAAAATTTCAAGGGAATTTGACCTATCACTTAAATGGAAAGTGTTTACTACCATAAAACGAATTTCCAGTTATAACGGTCCAATTCAGTTCATGTATAAGCTTCTACCAGGAGAGAAGATTTTAACCCCTGGTATTAAAGTTAAAAATGGAAATGCCAAGATAGTTTTGGTGGAAAATCAAAGAGAGTTTTATTTTGAATCTATTTTAAATAAAACTGCTTCCATTTTTTTAATTGCATCTAATGATCCTCTTTTTGTTGAGACTTGGAAGATACGCTTTAGTTCAGTATGGCATATAGATTTTTCGGGGATCCCTGAAGTTGTAAATAGTTCAAAAAGATACGAGCCATTATGGAAACCTTGGCCTGGAGAAAAGCTTGCCATCTCAATCTCTAAACCAATACCTGTAGAAGGACCTATAAAAACAGTAAAATCATGTACTTTTGTTCAAAAGCCTGGGCTACGTTTAACAGATAGTAGCTTAGAGCTTGATATACTTTCGAGTATAGGAACAACGCAAAAAATTTCTCTTTTACCACATAGCAAATTAAAAAATGTTCTTATAGATGGAAAAGCTATTCCATTTGATCCAGAAAGTCAGGAAGTAAATATTCCACTTCATCCTGGAGTTACAAACGTTCTTCTTAAATGGATTGAAAAAAGAGGCATTGCTACCTTTTTTCAAACAACCTCTTTTGATCTTGGTTTGCCATTAACAAATATTAAAATAGAGTTAATTTATTCCCAAAACCGATGGCCTCTTTTTGTAAAGGGTCCTTTAATGGGGCCAGCAGTTCTCTTTTGGGGTGCGGTTGTATTGGTCATCTTGTTAGGACTAATCCTTGGAAAGATTAAGCACATTCCAATTTCAAGTTTGCAGTGGATACTTTTAGGTATAGGACTTTTACCTGTTGATCCTTTGATTATTATTCTTGTTTTTGGTGCAATTCTCCTTTTGCATTTTAGAGGCTACTATTGGGAAAGATTAGATAGACTTGGTGCTTTAAAGTTTAACTTTATGCAGGCTGTTTTGGTATTTGTGTGTGTTGTTGCCTTTTTTGCCCTTGTGTTTGCCCTTCAAAATGGCTTGCTTGGCTTGCCTAATATGCAAATAATGGGCAATGGAAGTTATCCTGGACATCTTTTTTGGTATCAAGACAAGGCCCAAACCCTTCCCAAGTGCTTATTTTTTTCAACAAATATTTGGATATACAGATCAGTTATGCTTTTATGGGCCTTGTGGCTTGTAAGAAGTATTATTAACTGGGCTCCCTGGCTGTGGCATAATTTTAATAAAGGCAAGGGTTGGAAAAAGGTTAAGTTTAACTTTAGGCTAAGACAGAAGCAGAATAAAGACTAAAAAGCAGCTATAAGTAAAAAGAAGAGGGCCCTTATAGAGCCCTCTTTATGTTTATAATCCGGTAGGAAATTTTGGGAGGTCTTTTAAGGCTTCTTTTATTTTGTCTTCTGGATATTCGTAGTCTTCAAGCCTGCCTTCTAAGTAATCGTCATATGCCGCTAAATCAAAATGCCCATGACCACTAAAACAACAAATAATGGCTTTTTCTTCACCTGTTTCTTTACATTTTAAGGCCTCATCAATCCATCCTTTTATGGCATGAGAAGTCTCTGGAGCAGGTATGGTGCCTTCTGTTCTTGCAAAAAGCACTGCTGCTTCAAATACTGGGTTTTGAGTATATGCTCTGGCACTAACAACTTTGTTTTTTACAAGGTTACAAAGAATTGGTGCATCTCCATGATAGCGAAGTCCACCAGCGTGTATTCCTGGTGGTTCAAAGGTATGACCCAAAGTGTACATTAACATTAGAGGAGTCATGCCTGCTGTGTCACCAAAATCATATTGATAAAGCCCCTTTGTAAGGGTAGGACAAGATTTAGGCTCTATGGCAATTATTTCAATGTCATCCTTGCCATCTATTTTATCCTTTACAAATGGCAAAATCATG
>CAYMRT010000220.1:0-1990 GCA_964392885.1 uncultured Desulfobacterales bacterium
ACTATATGTTGATGGAGAAATGAAACATGATCAAGAGGTTTTTTCAAATAAGCCTTTTAGGTTGCCGTCGGGATACAAGGGAAGGTGGATTGAATTGGAAGTTGAATCCTATAATGAAATACATGAAATTGCAGTAGCAACCTCAATAAAGGAATTGACGTAATGTCTTTAGAGAGCACAAAATATCAACCAATACCGTCAACAACTAGCATAAGGGACCCATTAATAAGGGCTTCTCTTGATGCTATTAAGCATAACGTTGAGCTATTAACCAACCAAAGAACAAATCTCACCGATTATTCTGCCGTCCTCTATAAAGACTTCAATACAACCAAAGGAAGCATTATAAACATGATTCAACTTTTAGAGGAGGTAATGATTGCATTATCTTGTATAGGATAAGCAAAAAGGAGGTGTAAATATGGGATTTTTATCTTCTTTAGGTGGGATTGGTGGAGCTATAATGACTGGCCTTGGAATAGCCACCAGTAATCCTGCGTTAATAGGAGCTGGTCTGGCTACCACTGGTGTAAGCGGTGTGTTGGCTTCTAACGAGGCACAAAAGACCGCAAATAAGCTGTATTCAAAAGCTGGAAGTGCGGCAGATACTCAGGCTGCGATAGCTCTTGACCAGTGGAATCGTTACAAAGAAATATATGACCCCCTTGAAAGGGAAAGGGCAAAGTCTGGGTTAGAAGATGTAAAGCTATATGAAAAATATAGGCCCTTAGAGGAGAAGTTTTATCAAGAGGCCCAGCAGGGATATACTCCAGAAGAGTTATCCCGTGAGGCTTTAGCTAATATAGAAAAAAGCTATGCTAACCAGGAAGGCATATTAGCACGAAAACTTGGACGTTTTGGTCTCTCTGGTTCGCTTGCAAGTGCTTTGCGTGATATGTCTAGGGATGAGGCATTAGCAAAGGCACAGGCAAAGACAAAAGCCTATCTACAGGCGAAGGAACTAAATTTTAATAGGCTTGGTTCTGCCCTGAATGTGAGAAAGGGGCTATCTCCATATACTCCAGTTCCAGGGACCTCTTCTATTGTTGGTAGTCTTGGAACAGCTAGCAACACTATGGCTAACTTAGCAAGGATTGCCTCTGGTTCTGCTGGTGCTGGATACACCTCTGGAATTCAGTTAGGGTTAATGGGCCTTAACCAGCTAAGTCCGTATTTGAGTGGTCTTTTTTCAACTTCTCCGTCTTCTAGTGCTATTGGATTTACAAACATGATGGCTGATACGGCTTTATTGCCTTCTACTGGAATAGAGTTTCTTGATTCTAGTGGAACAGGATTAAGCACATTAAGCTCATATTCTTTGCCTATACCTACATTATAAACAACAAGGAGGAATAGCAATGCCAACCTTTACTCCACCAATGTCAGCATATCTTTTAAGGGGGTTGCAGGGATATAAGCAAGAGCAAAGGAACGATGAATTGTGGAACTGGAAACGACAGCAGATGCAGAGACAACAGGAACTATGGAGCAGGCAAGACAAGGCATACGAGGAACAGCAGAGATTGTTAAATGCTCAAAAAAAGGCTCTTCAGTTATATCCATTATTTGCCACCATGCGAGGGGCATTTAACCCTCAACAGAAAACAGTTAGGGGGCAACTTCTGGCGGATTATATGTCTTCTGTAACTGGTAAAAATTGGGAATTTGTTCCAACAAATCCTGGGGAACCTTATGTTTTGCAAAACCCAGACAATCCACAGGAGAAATTAAGTTTAAATAGGGGGCAAATACTTAAAATGGTAGTTCCTTTTGCTGGGAAATATTTTCCTGATGTAAAATATTGGATTACTCCCAGGGAGTATGTGCAGATAAATCCACATACTCAGGAGCCAGTTAAGACATTTTTAGCAACCCCTATAGATGCTTTTTCTTCTCCTGACATGGGGAAAACTATTTTTGATGCAACGACCTATGCAAGAATGGCACAACAAAAAAAGGAACCAAGATATACCTATATGGTTGAACCACA
>CAYMRT010000221.1:0-2277 GCA_964392885.1 uncultured Desulfobacterales bacterium
CCATTGACCAAGCCTATGAAATTTTAAAAACTATTCCTGCCATTAGAAGGAGCTTGCAAGTGTTGAAAGACCTGGGGCTGGGCTACCTAACCCTAGGCCAACAAAGCCCTACCCTTTCAGGCGGAGAGGCACAGCGCTTAAAAATTGCAAAAGAACTTTTAAAGACCAAAAGCAACGGCAAACTCTACCTATTTGATGAGCCGAGCGTTGGCTTGCACATGGAAGACATATACAGGCTTTCAGCTTGCTTGCACAGACTTGTAGATTTAGGCAATACGGTAGTTGTTGTTGAACATAACAGATCTCTCATCAGTCAGGCAGACTGGATAATTGAAATGGGCCCAAAGGGAGGGAAATATGGAGGCGAAGTGGTTTATCAGGGCATCATAAAACATTAAACGCTTTGTTACACAAACCAATGTGTTATTCAAAGCCATTTAAAAATCATCTAGTACATGAAATATCTTTATTAAAAGAGCAAAATAACTAAAATAACAGTTTGTAATATTACAATAAATTCCATGAACTTAAAACTTGACATTTTATATATAATAAGACATTTTAGCCGAACAAAAAATATTTCGATATAAGGTTACAGAGGATCTAAACGCTCCCATAACATCACTTTTTTAAATGGGTAATTATATTTCACCCAAACGGCGGTAGCATGCCATCTCTTTTGACTTCATGTTATTCATTTGGCAAAATAAAAAGTATCGATACGCAATTATTAGCCTTGACCTTATCCTGGTTCTATTTAGTTTTTTATTAGCATATAAGCTAATATGGCCAGGATTATCACCTATATTACCCGATACAGGCAAGTACTTACAGCTTTGTTTTTTATTAATATTAAATTCGTACTTATGTTTTTCATACTTTAAAACATATCTGTTATGTCAAACAACTAATCAATACAATAAAATATTTATTATATGGCTTGCAAATGATATAGCAGTTATACTTACAATTGCTGCGCTATTTTTCTTAAAAATAGAACATATAAGTAGATTATTACTCTTTTTACATTGGATAGTTGCCTCTACTTTAATAACCATTCGTTTTATTCTTTTTCAAAAAATCTTTTGCCAAAAAAAGAAAGATCTTAAAGAAGTAATAAACATTATAGTCATTGGAAGCAAAGAAAGAGCAAAAGAGACTATTAAGACTATCTTAAATGCGCCTGGTTCTTTTTATAAGGTAATAGGATGTTTAGAAATAGACGAAAATGAAATTGGCAAAAAGGTTGTAGATGGAGTATCAGTTATTGCACATGTTAGAGATTTAAAAGATATACTTTTAAACAAAATTGTTGATGTTGTAATCTTTGCACTTCCTTTAAAGCAGGTACCAAATGTTATAGAACACATCTCTTTTGCAGAAAAGCTTGGAGTTGATGTAAAAATAATGCCTGATTGGCAAATACAAAAAATTATGTTTAGGCCTGAAACAGCTTCGGTGTGTTTTGAGAACTTTGTCGGATTGCCTTGCCTTTCTATATCTTCTTTGCCTAAACAAGATATAGCCCTTTTAATTAAACGTATAATGGATATTTTGGGATCTGCTGCAGCATTAGTAGTTTTATTTCCCCTGTTTTTAGTTATTGCACTTGCTATTAAGGCAACATCTGAAGGGCCTGTATTATTTAAACAAAAAAGAGTGGGCTTAAATGGGCGATTGTTTACCATGTACAAATTTAGGACCATGGTAAAAAATGCAGAAGAACTCAAGAAGGAGTTGATAAAAGCAAACGAGATGAAAGGCCCTGCTTTTAAACTGTCGAATGACCCAAGGGTTACAAAGATAGGAAAATTTCTAAGAAAAACCAGTCTTGATGAACTTCCTCAATTTTATAACGTCTTAAAAGGAGACATGAGTTTAGTAGGCCCAAGGCCACCACTGCCAGAAGAGGTAAAACAGTATTTGCCTCATCAAAGAAGGCGTCTCTCCATGAGGCCAGGAATAACATGTATTTGGCAGGTAAGCGGCAGAAATCGAATTAGAGATTTTGAAGAATGGATGAGGTTAGATCTTAAATATATAGATGAATGGTCACTATGGCTTGATATAAAATTAATTTTTCTGACTTTTAAGGCCATTATAACTGGTTCGGGAAAATAATTTTTAGGAGTACATATGATAATACCTGTAGTATTGTGTGGAGGATCAGGAACCAGGCTGTGGCCTCTTTCCAGGCAAGCGTATCCAAAACAGTTTCTTTCTTTGATCCGTGACAATGAAACCCTGTTGCAGGCCACAATCAGAAGGGCTGTAAAA